>CAZMDP010000071.1:0-7591 GCA_964565015.1 uncultured Prolixibacteraceae bacterium
AACACGCCATAAACAAAAGGCAGGTTAAATTTCAGGTTCAGATCAACGGTACCCTGAGTAACTCCCTGGCAGATAAAATCAAAATGACGGGTTTCGCCCTGAATAACACAGCCAATAAGGATAATAGCATCAAACCTTCCGGTTTCGGCCATGAATTGCCCACCAAGGGGAAGTTCAAAACTACCTGGAACGGTTTCAATTTGAATATCGGCTCTATTTACACCATGTTTTATCAGTGTATCGTAGGCGCCCTGAGCCATCGCTCCGGTAACTTCCCAGTTCCATTCGGCCACTACTATTCCAATTCGCATACCTTCACCTGAAGGTACATCCGATGCATTGTAATCCGATAGATTTTTTGTTGCCATTGTCTAATTTGTTGAAAAAAAATCCCCTCCTGCAACAGGAGGGGATAGGTTATGGTTATCGATCAATTATTTACTCATCAGTGTGGTAGCCCTGGCTATATATTTGTCAATATTTATCCCTTCGTTCGAATCAGGGTACTTTGTTTTAATCCGGTTATAAAACTCAATTGCTTTTGCATAGTTCCCTTCCATTTCGAGCAGGTTGGCGGCTTTCATCAGGTAAATGGGAGTGGTGAAACCATTATCCGACAGGTCGGCTGCGCGGGTATAATGCCTTAAAGCTTTTGCCCTGTCGCCCAATTGCATATAAGCATCGCCAATGCTACCTTCTTTAACAGGTCCCAATAGAATATCTTTGGTTTTATAGCGCGAAAGGTATTTGATAGCATTTTCGTATTCACCGAGCCTGAGGTATGACACACCGGCATAATAGCGGGCAAGCTTACCGCTTTTTGTCATTTTGTAATCGTCAATAATGTCGAGAAACCCGAGGTAATTACCATCACCGTTCAAGGCCAGGTTAAATGAATCTTTTTCAAAATAATTCTCGGCCATGAACATTTGCGATTGTGCTTCATCTTCGCGGGGCTGGATGATAAATTTATTCAACCCAAGGTATGCGGCCACAACCAGAATAATGGCGCCAATAACGTAAGTAATAATCTTCTGGTTGTCTTCAATAAACTGTTCGGTTCTCGTCAATGCACTTTCTATATCTTTCAAATTGTCGTGCTGCAATGTTTTCTTCTTTGCCATTTCGTATCTTATCAAAAAATTGTGCCGCAAAAATAGCTTTTTTTTCAAATATGGTTCAGTCTGTTTTCCATTATTTTGGATATTATTCAACAAGGCTTTGTTATTAATTTAGGGTATTCAAAGGTCATATTTTTTGCATAGTTTTGCAATGAAACAGGTAAGTGTATGCATCTTAAAAATCTGAGCGTCGTTAATTTCAAAAATATTATTGAATCCGAAATAGAATTATCGCACCGGCTCAATTGTTTTATCGGCGATAATGGTTCAGGAAAGACCAATCTTCTTGATGCTATATATTACCTTTCGTTTACTAAAAGTTTTTTCAATCCTATCGACAACATGAATATTAACCACAGCGCAAAGTGGTTTATGCTGAAAGGTGAATATAACCGTTCGGAAGATAATATACAGGTGATATGCAGTTGTCAGGATGGACAAAAAAAACAGGTTAAACTCAATGGAAAAACATACCGCAGGCTTGCCGATCATATAGGTTTGCTACCACTGGTAATGGTATCGCCCGGAGACTCGGTTCTTATTATGGGTGGCAGCGAAGAGCGAAGAAAGTTTATGGATGGGGTTATTTCTCAATTTGATGCTGCTTATCTTGATGACTTGCTCCGTTATAACCGGGTGCTTCTTCAGAGGAACAACATACTGAAGCAATTAGGTACGGGTTTCCCGGTCGATCAGGACATGATCGCAATTTACGATGACCAGTTGATTGATGCGGGCATCAGACTATATGAAAGGAGACGGAAATTTATCGATGATCTGAATCCCGTATTTCAGAAATACTATTCAGCAATTTCGCAGGGAGTCGAAAAAACAAGCTTGTTTTATCAGTCTGATCTGGAAAAGAAACCTTATAAAGAACTCCTGCAAGAGGCTTTTCCACGCGATAAAAATTTTCAATATACAACGGTGGGCATACATAAAGATGACCTGCTTCTGTCGCTTGGGAATCATCCAATTCGTAAAATTGGTTCTCAGGGCCAACAAAAAACTTACCTTGTCGCTCTTAAACTTGCACAGTTTGTGTATATAAGTCAGGTTGCGGGGCAAAAACCAATCTTGCTGCTCGACGATATTTTCGATAAATTGGATAAACACCGTGTGGAACAAATCATAAAAATGGTGTCAGGAGAACAGTTCGGCCAGATTTTTATAACTGATACCAACCGAGAGCACCTCGATTCGATTCTTTTGTCATTATCTTCGGACTACAAAATTTTTAAAGTAGCAAACGGACAAATTAACAATCTGCAATGAGACGAAGTCAGACACAGCATTTAAGCCATTTGCTCAGGGATTTTATCAGGCAGGCCAATATCGATGATAAAATCAACGAAGTGGTAATTGTTCAGGAATGTTACGAAATATTGGGCAAAACTTTGGGGAAGTATGTGAAAAAGGTTTCTGTAAAGAATGGTGAATTATTCATCGAAGTAACATCAGCGCTGGTAAAATCGGAATTGGTGATGTTGCGCGAAGAATTGCGCGACCGTATAAATGAGCGTATGGGAAAGGAAGTTGTTTACAGGGTTATTTTAAGGTGATTTATAAATAGGTCAAAGTCCGAATTATTCAGTCCGAACTTTGACCATATTGTTTTTAAAACCTTTCCAGTTTCGAGAAAAAGAAATCACTTTCAATGACTGCATTTTCGTCGCTATCCGATCCATGCACCGCGTTACGCTGAACACTTTCGGCAAATAACGCCCTAATGGTGCCTGGAGCAGCGTTGGCCGGATTGGTTGCTCCGATCAATTCCCTGAAATCGGAAATAGCATTCTCTTTTTCGAGCAGAGCAGCAACTATAGGCCCTGAACTCATGAAGTCAACAAGGTCGTTGTAAAATGGCTTTTCCCGGTGTACTGCGTAAAAAAGCCCGGCCTGTTCTTTCGTTAATTGGGTATATTTCATTGCTTTAATCCGGAAACCAGCTTCGTTGATCAATTTCAGGATTGACCCGATCAGGTTTTTTTCCACTGCATCGGGTTTAACCATAGTAAGGGTAATATTTCCACTCATTTTTCCTTTGTTTAATAATTTAACGGACGGCGAAGATAACAAAATTTAACCTCACAGCCGGAATGCCAATCGGGGGTTATTTTTATATTTGCACATTTAAAATTCAGATAATTTGGAAAATACCGGAATAGAAATCATCAGGGAAGTGGCAAAATTGTTGAAAAACAACACCCGTCCGGTTGTGATTGTCCCTCATTCAAATCCCGATGGCGATGCCATCGGATCGGCTTATGGTCTGGCAGTAGTGTTAAAGAATGCTGGACACTTTGTTAAAATTATAACACCAAACGATTATCCCGGTTTTTTGAGTTGGCTGAATGGCGAGGTAGAAATCCTGAATTTTCAGAAGCGTAAAAAAACATCAGAAAGATACCTGCAAAAATGCTCCATCATGTTTTGTGTCGATTTTAACGAGGCAAAACGCGCCGATGAAATGGAGAAAACCATTGAAATGTTTCCCGGAACAAAGATTATGGTCGATCATCATCCGTTTCCTACAAATTTTTGTCATTATACCATATCGGAACCTACCTACAGTTCAACGGCTGAGTTGGTTTTCGATCTGACCGTTGCGGCTGGTTGGGAAAAGTATTTTGACAAAAAGGCTGCTGAAGCACTTTACATGGGCATTATGACCGATACCGGCTCGTTCAGCCACAATACTTCCAGACCAAATTTATACAAGGTTCTTTCTGCCCTGGTTTCTTATAATATCGATACAGAATCGATACACAGCAGGGTTTATCACAATTTTTCGGCCGATCGGTTAAGGCTTATGGGTTATTGCTTACACGAAAAAATGGTAATTATGCCCGAATTCAGAACCGGTTATATCAGTCTTACGCGCGAAGAATTAAAAAAGTATAATTTTGTACCGGGTGATACCGAAGGTTTTGTAAATATTCCACTTTCGATCAACAATATTATTTTCAGCGCTTTGTTTATTGAGAAAGATGGTTACGTTAAAGTATCTTTCCGCTCAAAAGGGGCGTTTGCTGCCAATCAATTCTGCAGCGAGCACTTCAATGGAGGCGGACACCTGAATGCAGCCGGTGGAGAAATTAATCTCAGCCTTCAGGAAACTTTGGAGAAGTTTACGCAACTTTTACCCGCATATTTGCATCAATTAAATGAAGTTTAATGATTTGTATTATGAAAAGGAGATTTTTAAGCATTATTTGGGTCATAGGTGTTTTGGTGATGTTTTCGGCGACCTCGTGCCTGAAAGACAAAAATGAATATACCCCGGAACGCGAAAAAGAGTTGTTTAACGAGTATGTAGCCCGTTTGAAAGCTGGTGGTTACACCGTTCAGAATACAGCCTCGGGAATACATTACGTTAATATTCAGAATGGAACCGGGAATTATCCTGCATCGGGAGATACTTTATCTGTTCAATATGCTGGATATCTGGTTACAGGGCAATTATTCGATGCTTCGATATACCATTCTGAAGACTCTACGCTGCATTTCATATATAAAAACCCCGAAATGATAAAAGGTTGGGACGAAATGATGGGGATGATGAACAAAGGCCGCAAACTCGAATTCATCATTCCGTCGGAACTGGCTTACGGATCAACCGGATACGGATCAATTCCACCATATACCAGTCTGATATTCGTAGCTAAAATGATGAACATCAGGCCTAAGGTTAACCCTTGAAAAATAAAAAAGATACCATAAACATGATTCGAAATATGAATAAGTTTTTTCTCGTAATTGCCTTTGCAGCAATAATCTTTTCATCGTGCGACGATAATAAACTGGGAAAATTAAGGGAAAGGGAGCTTGATTTATTGGATAAATACATCAAAAACAACAACATTACGGTAAAACCAACAAGTTCGGGCCTTTATTACATCGAGCTCGAGAAAGGAACAGGCGATACTATAAAGGCAGGCGACAGGGTTGATATCCTGTACAGAACCTGGATTATAGGAGCCGATTCGCTGATTCTGGTCGATCAGAATATAGATGAAAAAGGGCGGTATTATGAGCCGTTACGTTTTCAGGTTACCCCGCAGGGGACCTCAACAACCGTAGTTGATGGACTTAACGAAGGTGTAAGATTCATGCAACTTGGAACCAAGGCCAAAATGATTGTTCCTTCTCAGATCGGTTACGGCCAAAACGGGTTTGGATTTATCCCTGCATTTTCCACATTGGTTTTCGAAGTGAGAATCCATAAGATTTTAAAGGGAACATCCAACTGATTCATGGATCGATTTGGCATCTGGAGGAAAGTTCTTCCGGGTTTGATCCCGATTTTTGTATTTATACTTGTCGATGAGATTTGGGGTACAGTACCAGGTCTCATCGTTGCTGTTTTGGTGGGCAGCATCGAAATGGCCCGCAGTTGGATTATCACGAAAAAAGTTGACCGTTTTTTTCTTTTCGATACACTCCTGCTGGTTGCATTGGGGGGCATATCCATTCTGCTGCACAACGATCTGTTCTTTAAAATTAAACCAGGCCTTATTCAATTGATAATGCTGACCCTGATTGGCTTTGCGGCATTCTCGCAATTCGACATAACCGGATTCATCAGTAAAAGGTACCTTAAAGATTTTACGGTGAACGACCAGCAGGGCAAAGCTATGCGCAAAAATCTCAGGGTAATTTTCTGGATTGTGGCGGCTCATACCTTGCTTGTGTTTTATTCCACTTTTTTTATGTCGAAAGAGGCATGGGCTTTTATTAGCGGTGGTTTATTATATATAATATTTGGAATTATTTTCCTTGTACAGTTTATTAAATTGCACATTCAAAAGAAAAAGGCCATAAACGAAGAATGGGTACCAGTTGTCACCGAAAGCGGCGAAATCATTGGAAGGGCGCCTCGTTCGGCAGTTCATCGGGGCGAGAAAATCCTTCATCCGGTCATTCATGTGCATTTTATCGATCATCAGGGTAGGATTTTGTTACAAAAGCGTCCGGTTAGCAAACTGGTGCAACCCGGAAAGTGGGATACAGCGGTTGGGGGCCATATTTCGGCAGGCGAAACGCTCGAAATGGCGCTCAGGAGAGAAACTACCGAAGAAACCGGAATCTCTGCTTTTGAAGCAAAGTTGGTAAAAACCTACCGTTGGGAAACCGAAATCGAAGCCGAGCTGGTATATTTATTTGTTGCCCGAACAAAAGAATCCCCCAAAGTCCAATCGGATGAAGTTACAGAACTCCGTTACTGGTCGAAAAAAGAAATTGGCACAATATCAAACAATGGAATATTCACCCCAAATTTGATTTATGAATTGGGCCTGTTAACCGATCTGAAGATTATCTGACAGCCTATTTCAATAAAAACCTGAGTTTTCCTCCGCTTTTAATGTCATCGTGAAGAAGGGTAGTTCCGATATTTTTTCCGTTCAGTTTGGCCGAAGTAAAGATACCGTAACGGTTATTTTGTCCCCCTTCAATTATAAATTTTCCTTTAGGATAGAAGTTCCTATCCAGGTTAAGCGTAATTTTATCGAATATCGGAGACGATAGCTGATACTCGTTGCTGCCTGGACAAACCGGATAAAAGCCCATAGCTGAGAATATATACCATGCTGACATCTGGCCTGCATCGTCATTTCCCGAAAGGCCACCCGGCCCGGTACCGTAATCGGATTGCATGATATTTTTAACAGTTTTCTGTGTTAGGTCCCATCTGTCGGCAAAGTTGAACATGTAGGGGATATGATGACTTGGTTCGTTACCATGCCAATACTCCTGGTTATCAATCAGACTTTTAAGTTTTTCGAGGTAATTTTGTTTCCCTCCCATTAGTTCCATTAATCCTTCGGGGTCGTGCGGTACAAACCAGGTGTAATGTTTTGGGGTTCCTTCAGTTATAAACGGTAAGTGCTTGTTTGGATGAAAATCATCGGTGAAAGTACCGTCAGCATATCTTCCATTTACCCATCCATGCCTTGGATCGAAAACGTTTACATAATTTCTGCCCCGCTCTTTAAGTTCTTTATAGTCGGCTTCGTGGCCCAGTTTTTTTGCCACCCTCGAAAGTACCCAATCGTTATATGCATATTCAAGGGTGCGCGAAACCTGTTCACGTTGATGAAAAGCTTCCAATACCTCGTCTTCGAGCGGAATGTAACCATATTCCAGATATGTGCGCAAAGCCCTGCGTCCTTTCCCATCCACATAATCATCGTAATTTGCAGGTACATCAAATGCATTCTGTCGCATATATTTCCATGCCGTTTCAATATCAATATCGAAACCTTTCATAAAAGCATCGCCGATAATAGCGCTGCAATGGTCGCCAATCATTGCTGAGGTGTAACTGTTCCACATCGGGAAGATGGGCATCCAGCCTCCCTGTTCGGCCATTTTAATTAATGAGGTTACCATATCGCGGTATTCTTTTGGGGAGTTGGTAAAGCTAGATTTAGAGGATATTTCCCTACAGTCTGGACTTATTAAAGTAC
>CAZMDP010000072.1:0-7587 GCA_964565015.1 uncultured Prolixibacteraceae bacterium
GTATCGACGCCCCTGACAAAGTTCGAGGCCTGTGTTATTTCTGTACTATACATAACTAAACCCTGTAAAAGTAATCCAAAAAGGTAATTATAATGACCACCACGAACAATACGAAAACAAATCCTACCATGATACCGATATAAGGTTTATCGTATTTGAGGTGCATAAAATAGATGAGCACCAGATAGGTTTTGATTACGGCAAAAAGTAAAGCGGCAGCAACGGTGTATCCACGCAATTCGATGCTGGTTATTCCAATCGATGCAAAGGTGAGCACAAGCAGCGCAAGCAAAATAATAACATAGGTGCGATACGGTACAATATGATGTTTTTCGTTCGACATAGCTGAAATTTTTTAGTGGATGAGATAAAACAACGGGAAAAGGAAAATCCAGATAATGTCAACCAGGTGCCAGTAAAGGCCGCTGTTCTCGAGCAGGTCGTATTTTTCGGCGTGGATTTTACGCTGTTTTACCTCAATCATTGTCCAGATGATAAGTCCCATACCAACAACGATATGAAGGGCATGTAACCCTGTCATTACAAAATAGAGCCCGTAAAAAAGTATTTCGCCCTGACTTAAATTGTTCAGCATATATTCAGAACCGGGGAAAATACCATGGCTGAATTTGTATCCCTACTCGAAATATTTATTCACCAGAAAAACAGCGGCAAGCATTACCGTAATGCCCAAAAGCTGCTGTGTAAGCCAGATATTGTTTTTACGGATGGCAGTAGTGGCCATGGCAATGGTCATACTGCTTATAAGAAGAATTACCGTATTTATTGCGCCGATAAAAGTGTTGAGTTCTTCACCGGCCAGGTGGAATGCTTCAGGGTTCAGGTAGCGGTAAACCGAATAAACAATAAACATACCCCCGAAAAGGAGCAATTCGGTGAAAATAAACAACCACATCCCGATTTTGGAAGCTTCCGGGTCGTAATGCTCGTGATGAGCCTGATGAGATTTTTCCATGCTCAGTTTAGTTTGGAATATTTATTCATAATTGTATGGTCCGTCATTTTCGCCGATCACAGGTATCTCTTCAAAGTTTTCGACCGGAGGCGGCGATGGAATTGTCCATTCGAGTGTTTTTCCTTTCCATGGATTGGCTCCGGCAATCGGGCCTTTCCTTGCCGCACGGATGAGGTTAAAAATAATCACCACCAATCCCATGGCCAGTATCCACGATCCAAAGGTACTCAGAATATTGGCGCCGTGGTATTCGGGCAGATAATCGTAATAGCGGCGGGGCATGCCTTTCATGCCAAGGTAAAACATGGGCGTATAAAGCGATACAAAACCAATAAAGAACATGATCCAGCCCACATTGGCCCAGTGTGTATCATACATGCGCCCGAACATTTTGGGGAACCAATAGTGAATGGCCGCCATAAACGAAAACCCAACGCCGCCGAACACAATATAGTGAAAATGCGCCACCACAAAACCGGTATCGTGCAGGTAAACATTGGTAGCAAGCGAACCGAGTACCAGCCCCGAAAAACCACCGATCATAAAGACGAAAATAAACGAGGCTGCCCAGTAAAATGGAGTTTGCATATTGATTGAGCCCTTGTACATGGTCGATATCCAGTTAAATACCTTGATGGCGCTTGGGATGGCCACAATAAAGGTAAGCAGCGAGAAAGCATATTGTGCTGTTCCGCTCATTCCGGCGGTAAACATGTGGTGCCCCCAGACCAGGTACCCCACAAAGGCGATAGCCATGGTTGAAAGAATTATGGCCTTGTACCCGAATATGTGTTTCTGCGCAAAAGTGGGTATTACTTCCGAAATGGCCCCCATGGCCGGAAGAATCATAATATATACGGCCGGATGGGAATAAATCCAGAATAGGTGCTGGTAAAGAACCGGGTCGCCGCCCAGTGCGGGGTCGAAAACCCCAATTCCGAAGAGGCGTTCGAGCGCTACAAGAACAAGGGTAATCCCAACAACGGGCGTTGCCAGCAATTGTATCCAGGCCGTTCCGTAGAGTGTCCACACAAAAAGGGGCATTTTCAGCCAACCCATACCCGGTGCCCTCATTCTGTGAATGGTAACAATAAAATTCAACCCGGTGAGGATCGAGGAAAAACCCAGAACGAACGCACCAAAAATGGCAGGCAGCATGTTTGTACCGGTTTTAAAACTATATGGGGCATAAAAAGTCCAGCCGGTATCGGGAGTTCCCGAACCGAACAACAAAGCCGAAATAACCAGAAAAACACCGGCCACATAGAAATACCACGAAAGCAGGTTAAGTTTCGGAAAGGCCACATCGCGTGCCCCTATCATCAGGGGAAGGAGAAAGTTTCCGAAAACAGCCGGTAAGCCCGGAACTACGATCATAAAGATCATAATCACGCCATGTACTGTAAAAGTGGCGTTGTAGGTCCTCGCTTCCATAATGGTCTTTCCGGGGGCGAGCAGTTCAAATTTCATGGCCAGCCCCAGCAAAACACCAATAATAAACATGGTGGCAATGGAATAGAGGTACAACAATCCTATGCGTTTGTGGTCGGTTGAGGTTATCCATCCCAGAAATCCGCCAATCCTGCCCCCGTGATGCAGATAACTGGCTTGCAGTGCAGATTGTGATTCTTGCATAAATTTATTTGTTAAGCTATTAAACTTTCTTCCGAGTTTTCAGCAACAGGAAGCCGAGAAAAACGAGTGCAAAAAACATGATGATGATACCGCCCACTTTGGTGAAATTCATCACATAGGTTTGGCCAATCGGATCGTAGGTATAACAATACCTGAGGACCCTGTTCAGGGTTGGCCCCGATTTTCCCTGCGAAGCTTCGATAATGGCCATTTTCCATTCGAAAGGCAGGTAATACATTCCATTCAGATACCGTACAATTTTTTTGTCGGGACTGATTACCATCACCGATGCTGCATGTAAAAAATCGTTTCCGGTACGTTTATACCTGAAACCCACCGCTTCGGTCGCTCTGACAATGCTGGCGCTGTCGCTCACAAAAAAATTCCAGCCTTCGGCCGCCAGTTCCTTTTTTGTCATCAGGTTCAAATAGTTGTTCTTTTTCAGAATACCCAGATCGATGGTCTCGCGCGGATCGAAACTGATGGTGAGTACCTGGTAATCTTTCCCTATTACAAGGTCCGATTTATCGATAACTCCGGCAATGGCTTCCATTAGCGGGCTGCAAATCCCGGGACAACGGTAATAAACAAAATTCAAAACCGTAGGTTTATCAATCAGGTCGTTTAACCATACCTGCTCCCCTTTCTCATTGATCAGGGAAATACTGTCGGGCAAAAATTCATCCAAATGCTCAACAACCCCTATCTCAACATCCTCAACCGGATTAATAACCCTTTGCGCCGATAATTCCGAAAAAAGTAGCAGCAAACCTACCAGGTTCAAAATCATAAAAGGTTTTAATCTCCCCATCGAAATTCTCATCGGTAATCTTCTTTTTTTTGACAGGTAATATTAGTAAAAATCCGTAATCAATTCCATAAAAAATCAAGAATAAATTATTCTTTGTCAAAATTATGGTTAAACGTAAAAGGTTATCGCCAATAAATCACATGTTTATTTTTTAATTGGCCAACAAAAAAACATAAGGTCATTTATACTGTAATTTTTCAAGAAATGCCTGAATAATAGATTAAAATTATTCTAATTTTGACCATAACTAAAAGATTTATAACAGATTAAACTACTTTTTTATCTTTTTTATTTTAAATACTATTAAACCAGATGGATAACAAAAGTACACGCAGGAACTTCCTGAAATTTGCGGGCTATGCCACCCTCGGAACGGGGATTGCAGCTCAGACAAGTTTACTTAGTTCGTGCAACCGGGTTGAAGAAGTTACCGGTAATACCATCAAACTTCTTACCTCGAGCGGAGAATTGGTTGAAGTTGACCGATCGCAGCTGACCCCTGCCGAGATACCCTCGCTCGATGAAAACCAGAAAAGGGGCAGGGCCGGATTGAAAGGGCGCCGATGGGTTATGGTTATTGATCTGGCGCGCTGCCGGAATGCCCGAAAGTGTATGGAAGCCTGCCAGGCACATCACCAGTTAAGGCCCGAGCAGCATCACATGAATGTACTGCAGATGAAGGATGCCGAATTTACGGCGCCTTATTACATGCCTAAACCTTGCATGCACTGCGATAACCCTCCGTGTACCAAAGTATGCCCGGTAAATGCAACGTTTAAACGCGACGACGGAATAGTTTTGATCGATAACGAGCGCTGCATAGGTTGCAGGTTCTGTATTGCGGCATGTCCTTACTCGGCACGCGTATTTAACTGGCTCGAACCCCGCGATGCCGAAAAATATGTAGGAGTTACCTACAACATCGAAGCAAATGTCCCGCAGAAAAAAGGGACCATCTCGAAATGCCTGTTCAGTGCCGACCGGCTGCGCGAAGGAAAACTCCCATCGTGTGTATCGGCCTGCCCAAATAGTGTTTATTGGTTTGGCGACCAGAACGAAGATGCTGTGACCAATGGCACTACCGGAGAAACAGTAAGTTTCAGCAAACTGATCCGCGATAATGCCGGATATACCCTTCTTGAAGAACTAGGCACCAAACCAAGGGTTTATTACCTTCCGCCGAAAGGCCGTGCATTCCCTTATCAGGGCGATATCCACCCGCATGTATAACCTGAAAGACCAAAATCATGGAAATTGAAAAGAAAACCGCTGAAGAAGCCAGAAAAAGTTTAGACAAGATATTTTACGACCTTACACGATCGCTGCGCGTAAAGGACGAACTCAGCCGTTTCTGGTTGTTTATCCTGATCATGTTCTGCATTGTGGGCATCTGGGCATGGGGCTACCAGATCCAGCAGGGTCTTGGGATTACCGGCATGCGCGACTACGTTTCGTGGGCTATGTACATCAGCAACTTTGTATTTTTTGTTGCGGTGAGCCTCATCGGGCTGTTGATCAGCTCCATCATGCACCTTCTGAAAATACACTGGGCACAGCCGGTTTCGAGGGTGGCCGAACAAATTGCAATTGCCGCCGTGGCATTGGCAGGCATTATCATCATAATGGACATGGGGCGCCCCGACAGGTTCCTGAATGTTTTTCTGCACGGCAGGTTTGCTTCTCCCATCATCTGGGACGTGACCGTGATTACAACCTATCTGGCCATATCGGCCCTTTTGTTTTACCTGCCTTTAATCCCCGACCTGGCGCTGATGCGCGACCGGCTGAAAGGGCAGGTACCCAATTGGCAATACCGGATTTACGAAGTGCTTTCAATCGGATGGAAAGGCAACGCAAAACAGTTCAAGCTGGTATATCATTCGTTGCGGATACTGATGTTGCTGATTATTCCTGTAGGGCTGGCCATTCACACCGTTACATCCTGGCTTTTTGCATCGACCCTGCGGGCCGGATGGGATACAACCATTTTCGGGCCTTACTTTGTGGCGGGCGCATTTGTGGCCGGCACGGCAGCCGTTATTCTGGTAATGTATGTTTACAGGGTGCGCTATCGGCTGAAAGAATATTTCAACGACGAGGTATTCGACCGAATGGGAAAAACCCTCGTATTTGTATGCCTGGTGTATCTCTATTTTAACGTTAACGAATTTCTGGTACCCGGTTATAAAATGAAAGTAGCCGAAGGTGCTCACCTGACCGAATTGTTTGTTGGCCGTCATGCACCCGTTTTCTGGTTTACCCAGATCGGAGGCTTGTTGCTTCCCATCCTTTTCGGTATAATTAAGTTTTTCCGCAGGCCCGTACCATTAACCATAATAGCTTTTGTAACACTGATTGCCTCGTGGTTCAAGCGAATCATCATTGTTATACCTACCATGGAGCATCCACATTTGCCCATACAGAACGTACCCGATCATTTTGTGCATTATTCACCCACAAATCCTGAGATAACCATTACGCTTTTTGCGTTTTTCGCTTCGTTCCTTATAGTGACCATCCTGGCCAAATTATTCCCGGTTATAACCATCTGGGAATATGCCGAACACAAGGGAATCGATAAGAAATACATATTTGAAGCATACGAAAACTGATTGGCCATGAAAAAGATTTTAAACCTGTTGCCATTTATACTATTCCTTTTTGTTTCAGAAGCAAAGGGTGCCATAAACTGGACTGTTCCCGGCGAATACGTTACCATGGGAAACCCTGTAACCTTCAACAACCAGAATGTAAGGGCCGGCCGCGATCTATGGGAACGAAACTGCAACTCGTGCCATGGCGAACCGGGCAAGCATAATGCACTGGCGCTGGTGCCACCTCCGCCCGATGCCACCTCTGAAGTCATGCAGGGAAATACCGATGGCGAAATGTTCTTTAAAATCACCTACGGACGAGGGGCTATGCCTCAGTTCGAGACAACCCTGTCGGTGGATGACCGTTGGAAAGTGATCACCTTTATAAGGAAGTTTGACCCGCGAAATGCTGGTTTGCTGGCCGAAGAAGAATTACTTAAAGGGAAAATTTATGCATTGATTGGCAACAACAATACCACCATCGACATTGTGGCCGAAGTGCAGAACAAAGCCGGCCAGTTCGAAAAGCTAACGCGCTCCACCGTCTATATTCTGGCGCGGAAAACCTTTGGAAATTTGCTTTTGGGAACTGTAATCACCGACGATGAGGGAAGGGCATCTTACCCGATCCCATCTGATTTGCATACCCAGAGCGATGGTAAAGTAGATTTTATACTTACCCTCGGCGACGACTTTGAACCAACGCCGTTTGCCATGTCGGGGGTACAAGTGAGGCCAGCCGTACCGGAACCACCTGCACCAAGGGTACTCTGGTCGACAAACGACCGCACCCAGATTTGGCTGTTGTTTACCTATTTTGCAGCGCTGATTGGAGCATGGACAACTATCGGGTATATTGTAATTCAGATTTATAAAATCAGCAAATCGGGTAAAACCTGACAATATGAATATTTTTTACCTGTTGATAGGAGCAAGCCTGATCGTTGCCCTGATTTTTCTGGCATTGTTTATATGGGCCGTAAAAAGCGGGCAGTACGACGACAACGAAACTCCTCCCTACAGGATACTGTTCGACGACGATACGGTTCACCCGGATGATGATTCCGGAGAACCTCATAAAATAACTGAAAAACAGGCTGATAAAATCGATAATAATTAAATCTTACTGATAAACATGGAAAATCAAAAGTTTTACTACGACCATAAAATTGTGAAGCAATTTATTATGGCGACCTTGTTCTGGGGGATAGTTGCCATCATTGTGGGCTTGCTCATTGCCATGCAACTTGCCTTTCCGGTTTTTAACTTCGATCTGGAATTTACCTCTTTCGGGCGTTTGAGGCCTCTGCACACCAATGCAGTGATTTTCGCCTTTATCGGGAATGCAATTTTTGCAGGCGTATATTATTCGATGCAGAAACTTCTGAAAACCCGCATGTACAGCGATACGCTGAGCGCCATAAATTTCTGGGGATGGCAGTTGATTATTGTTTTGGCCGCAATAACATTGATTTTGGGAATTACCACCTCAAAAGAGTATGCCGAACTTGAATGGCCTATCGATATCCTGATTGCCATTGTACGGATTGTGTATGGATGGAACATGATAG
>CAZMDP010000073.1:0-7546 GCA_964565015.1 uncultured Prolixibacteraceae bacterium
ATACTATCAGGGAAAGTACCTGGTGGGAAAAAGTAAATATTTTAAGTTCGGCCCGCCCGGCACTTCCCGAAATAGATTATGTTATTCCTATTTTTGAATGGCGCAAAAGCAATACCCCGGATGCAGCCAGGCACCGCCGTATGGGAGGCGGATTAAGGGTTTATCTTAAACGGCCGTGGTTTTCGTCGGGTGCCGATGAAATGCTTGCGGTTATTTTGCCCCCGACACCGTCGAAAGGGATTGTATCCATGATCGGGCAACAAAACAATTACACCGATTATTACACGCATTGGGCAATTGACCCAATACTCTATTCTGTTCCACCCGATAATCCCTCGCCGGGTTTTTCCGATTTCAGGATGAATCCTGTATTCGACGAAAACCTTCAATACCCCGGGTTCGACAATATGAGGGCCAACGTTGCAGCCTATCCGGTGAATTTCGATGAAAACCGGCAGCAATGGTTCTGCGACCTTGCCATCGACCCGAAAGCTATGTATTTCCCGTTTATACGTCTTGCTCTTGCACGGTATCAACCCTATTCCGTCAAAAAAGAGAAAGAAGACGTATGCCTCTCCCCTGTTGTTCTCTCAACATTTACCCAACTTGTACCCGAAAGACAAGCCACACTCCGATTCACCAGGGACGATGCAAATTCACGGTTTACGGTTACCGTCGAAGGTATTATTTTCAATGAGCGGATAGCCCGGTATGGAAATAGGTCGTTGCTGAGGATTTCGTTCGTGGATACTCGTCGCGCGCAGCCCATTTACGGAATTGTTGACGATGGAAACACCGAAAAGCGGCTTTCCGACTCAGGGGTTGAAACCTATATTACACAAAAAAATATTACAAACAACCGATATCAGGTAAGCATGGAGTTCAGATTGCCGCGCGAATACCGCACTGCACCTTTTAATGTGGTAATAGAGGAATTTGAGCGTGGACCGGTAAAAACTCAGGGCGACCAGATCGATAACTTTTATTCCGAACGTTTACAGCAATCCGAAGAAACCGACAGGCTGGTTTTTGCCGATATTTTTAAAATTAACCAGATCGAAAAATAGATGAAAAAAGCGGGGTAAAGATTATTTTACCCCGCTTAATACGATTTTAAACTTATTTAGGATAAGAAACTCAGCAAAATACCTGCTGCAACAGCACTCCCGATCACACCGGCCACATTGGGGCCCATGGCGTGCATCAGCAGATAATTGGTCTTATCGTACTGTAATCCTATCACCTGCGAAACACGTGCACTGTCGGGTACGGCCGAAACACCCGAATTCCCGATCAAAGGGTTGATTTTATTTCCCTCTTTAAGGAACAGGTTAAAAAACTTGACAAACAGAACCCCTGCCGTAGTGGCAATAACAAACGAAAATGCCCCAAGAATGAAAATTTTAACCGATTGAGGGGTAAGAAACGTAGTAGCCTGCGTTGATGCTCCCACAGTAAGGCCTAATAAAATGGTTACGATATCAATAAGCGCACCTTTTGCCGTATCGGCCAGGCGTTTGGTTACACCACTTTCTTTCAGCAGGTTACCGAAAAACAGCATACCAAGTAACGGCAAACCGCTGGGAACAAGGAAGGTGGTAAGCAACAAACCGGCAATCGAGAAGAATATCTTTTCCTGTTTCGAAACAGCACGCGGTGGTTTCATACGGATTACGCGCTCTTTCTTTGTGGTAAGCAATTTCATGATGGGCGGCTGAATAACAGGTACCAGCGCCATATAAGAGTAAGCCGAAATGGCAATAGCACCCATCAGATCGGGGGCAAGTTTCGACGACAGAAATATAGCGGTAGGACCATCGGCACCGCCAATAATACCTATTGCACCAGCTTCGGCCGGCGTAAAGCCCAGAAATAGAGCAATTGCGTAAGCTCCGAAAATACCAAACTGTGCCGCAGCGCCAATCAAAATCAATTTAGGATTTGAAATAAGCGCCGAGAAATCGGTCATTGCTCCAATACCCAGAAAAATCAAAGGTGGATATATACCCTGCATTACACCAAAGTACAGGTAATTGAGAACACTCCCTGTTTCGTATATGCCGAGTTTCAAACCAGGTGTAAAAGCAATGTTCCCGATAAGAATCCCAAATCCGATCGGAACCAGCAACATGGGTTCGTATTCTTTTGCAATGGCCAGATAAATAAAAATCAGGCCTATAACAATCATTATGAGGTGCCCCGTTGTCAGATTGGCAAAAGCCGTGTACGACAGGAATTGTGCGATGTGTTCTACAACAAAACTAAAAAAACCTCCTGATTCACCCATAATCTTATTCTCCTATCATAATCAGGACATCTCCCTCCATCACCGAATCACCTTTATGCTTCAGGATAGCCGTTACTTTGCCAGCTTTGTCGGCTTCAATGTTATTTTCCATTTTCATGGCTTCCAAAACAAGCAACCGTTGCCCCATTTTTACCACATCGCCTTCTTTCACCAGCATCTCGAGGATCACTCCCGGCAGGGGTGATTTTACAGCCCCAGTGCCTTTTGGTTCGGCTGGATTACCTGTTTTAATCTGCGAGGGATGTACATCGGTCGATGGTACAGCCGCTGCGCGCACCAGCTTTGGTGTTTTGGTCGGCTTAATGTCCCTGTTCACCTCGACATAATACTTTGTGCCATTAACCTCAATTTCGGCAACATTGTCCTCTATATGCAAAACCTCAGTTTCGTATTTGTTGCCGTTTATTGTAAACTTAAACCTTTTCATATTGAATTAATTAGGAAATTTCCGTAAACCATAAATTTTTGAGCTCCAGGGAGAATAGGTTCTCGAAACCTTGTTGATGGTAAGAACCGTATTTTCAGCATCGTGCAACTCACTGGCATATAAGAACAAAGTCATTGCAATGGCTGCATTTACTTCTCCCGATACCTGGAATTCCTCCTCCGTTTCGGGTTTGACAGCATCCTTATCTTCAGCCCTGCCCAATCTTGCACGGGTCAGGGCACGGGCTATCTTTTGTTTATCGATATCCATGGCAAGCACCCGGCTCATGTTTTTGAAAAAGATAAAAAGCAAAGCCAGTGCAAAAAACACGACTGCCATGGCAGTAACAGCCATTCCTGCTCCTGTTGGATCAATTTCGATGAACTTATCGGCTGCAAGAGGATGAAACTCTGTATCGTTGTTCGCTCCCGGCGTCGATTTGGATAGGTTTGCCCATACTTCTCCCCCATCAACCGTTCGCCCATAGGTTATGTCGGGCTGCATAGAAAAAGGGATCGTTACAGAGTCGATCAGGGTCCGTCCATTTGCATCGAATAGGGCAATGGTCTTACCTTCTTCGAGAACAAAATTGAGGTGTCTTATACCGTGCGAGGGTTGGTTGTTTGCCCAAAATACCAGATAACTGCGCGGTGGCAAAAGTGTAATTTGCTGTCCGCGTGGAATACGATACTTTGTTGGGTTCGAAAGATCATCGGTCAGATATAGACCACCGATATCAATCGGATTATAAGCGCTGTTAAAAATTTCTATCCACGGGCTATGCTGACCAAAATCGTCCACATAATTGGATGTGTTCTCAACCAGAATTTCATTAATCCTGAGATCGAGGGCACTTTGCGAACGAACCGGCAATAATCCGTTGAATAAAAACACCAGAACAGCAGCCAATAATTTAATCGTTGTTAACCGCATATCGCTACGTATTACAGTGGTAGATTTGAATGTTTTTTGGGCGGATTTACATCTTTTTTGGTAGCCAACGATTGTAATGCCCTGATAATCCTGAACCGGGTATTTCGTGGTTCAATAACATCGTCGATATACCCATACCTCGCAGCATTGTATGGATTGGCAAAAGTGTCTTTATACTCTTGTTCGGCCTGTGCAATAAATGCCTGCTGTTCTACAGGGTCTTCAATCTTTTTGATTTCTTTGCTCTGCAATACCTCAATTGCACCTTTGGGCCCCATTACGGCAATCTCGGCCGTTGGCCAGGCATAATTGATATCGCCGCGCAAGTGCTTCGAACTCATTACGCAATATGCACCTCCATATGCTTTACGAAGGATTATGGTTATTTTCGGTACGGTAGCCTCGCCGTATGCATAGAGCAGTTTCGCACCGTGGATGATAATCCCGCCATATTCCTGGGCAGTTCCGGGCAAGAAACCGGGAACATCTTCGAGGGTAACCAAGGGTATGTTAAAAGCGTCGCAGAAGCGAACAAACCTTGCCGCTTTACGCGAAGCATTGATATCGAGAACGCCTGCAAGATATGCCGGTTGATTAGCTACAATTCCCACAGATATCCCGTTAAATCGCGCAAAACCTACCACAATGTTGGGTGCGTAATAGCGGTGTACTTCCATAAACTCACCATAGTCCACAATTGAATGGATAACATCCTTCACATCGTAGGGTTTGTTGGGATTATCGGGAATAATTTCGTTCAACGAATCCTCAAGCCTGTCGATTGGATCATCGCATGCTGCCAACGGCGGGTCTTCGAGGTTATTCTGTGGCATATAGGAAAGCATTTTCCTGATCAGTGAGAGTCCTTCTTCCTCATTTTCCGAAATAAAGTGCGTAACCCCCGATTTTGAGCCGTGGACAATTGGGCCGCCAAGCTGGTCGTCGGTAACATCTTCGCCAGTTACCGTTTTAACAACTTTTGGCCCGGTAAGGAACATATATGAGGTTGATTTGCTCATCACAATAAAATCGGTCAAAGCCGGTGAATAAACCGCACCACCGGCACATGGGCCGAATATGGCCGATATCTGTGGAATTACGCCCGATGCAAGGATGTTCCTCTGGAAAATTTCGGCATACCCCGCCAGTGAAGTAACACCTTCCTGAATACGTGCGCCACCCGAATCGTTGATACCGATTACCGGTGCGCCTACTTTCATGGCCATGTCCATCACCTTGCAGATTTTCTGGGCAAACGTTTCCGACAAAGAACCCCCGAACACAGTAAAGTCCTGTGCATAAACATAAACCAAGCGCCCGTCGATCGTACCATAACCTGTAACCACGCCGTCGCCCAGAAACTTTGTCTTATCGAGGCCGAAATTGGTGCACCGGTGGGTTACAAACATGTCGAATTCCTCGAAACTACCTTCGTCGAGCAACATTTCAATACGCTCACGGGCAGTCATTTTCCCTTTTTCGTGCTGTGCATCTATACGCTTTTGTCCGCCACCAAGTTTGGCTTCCACGCGCAGGTCAATCAGCTGTCTTATTTTATCCTGGTTGTTCATATATGGTGTAAAAAGTTGATCGTAATTATTCAGCACAGAATTCGGTTAATACACCGAAAGTGGATTTGGGATGCAGAAATGCAATATTAAGCCCTTCGGCGCCTTTGCGGGGACCTTTGTCGATGAGGGCTACGCCATTTTCTTCAGCATGCTGCAGTGCATTGGCCACATTATCAACCGCAAAAGCGAGATGATGGATGCCTTGTCCCTTTTTGGCAATAAATTTGCCTATCGGGCCCTCCGGATCGGTCGATTCGAGCAATTCAATTTTGGTTTGTCCAACCTGAAAAAAAGCTGTCTTAACTTTCTGGTCTGCAACTTCTTCGATGGCATAACATTTCAGTCCGAATACTTTTTCATAAAAAGGTATGGCCTGTTCAAGGTTTTCAACGGCAATACCAATGTGTTCTATATGCGAAATCTTCATGGTAATTAATTATTTAGAAATTGTATGAAATTTAAATAAAAAAAGGCAGATTTTAAGGCCCGCCTTTCTATCTGTTTCTTTATTCCTGGTCGTCCCAAACAAAATGGAAATGAGGCCCGAACCTTTCGAATGCTGCTTTTTCGAGTTCTTCGCGCACACTCGGGTGGGCAATCGATATTATAAGCTTTGCACGGTCCTGCAATGTGCGTCCATACAGGTTTACAGCGCCAAATTCGGTTACCAGCCAGTGAATATTTGCCCTGGTACTTACAACTCCCGCTCCGGGAGTCAGGATTGGCGATATTTTACTGATTCCTTTGGGGGTAATCGAAGGCATGGCAATAATAGGCTTTCCTTTTTCGCTCAATGATGCCCCGCGCAAAAAGTCGATCTGACCTCCTACGCCCGAATAGAATTTGGTGCCGATAGAGTCTGCACAAACCTGGCCGGTAATATCGATCTGTAAAGCCGAATTGATAGCTGTTACCTTTGGGTTCTGTGCGATAACTGCCACACGGTTGGTATATTTAACATCCATCATGGCAACCCCCGGGTTATCGTGAATGAAATCGTACAATTTGGTGGAGCCCATCAGGAAGGTGGCTACCATTTTTCCTTTATCAATTGCTTTCTTACGGCCATTTACCACGCCACTTTCAACCAAGGGAAGAATCCCATCAGAAAACATTTCGGAGTGAACACCTAGGTCTTTATGGTTACCAAGCATCGACAAGACGGCATTTGGTATTGCCCCGATACCCATCTGAAGTGTAGCACCGTCTTCGACCAGTTCGGCCACGTGTTTACCAATCTGGTATTCGGTTTCACTGATAGGTGGCATGGCCGGTGCATAAAGCGGTGAATCGTCCTGGACAAAAATATCGATGTCATCAACTTTTATCATGGCATCGCCAAATGCACGGGGTACGTTTTTATTGACAATGGCTATAACACAAGCAGCCTTTTCAACTGCAGCAAGGGTTGCATCAACCGAAGTTCCTAACGAACAATAGCCGTGCTTGTCGGGTGTCGAAACCTGAATAAAAGCCACATCTACCTTAAGGTAACCCTCGCGGATAAGCCGCTGTGTTTCGTGAAGGAAAACGGGAATATAATCGGCATAACCTTCCTGGGTTTGCTTACGGACATTGCTACCGACAAAAAACGATTCCAACTGGAAAATTCCTTCAAATTCCTTGTCTGCATAGGGAGCAGGACCTTCGGTATGAATATGCTGTATCCTTACTCTGCGAATTTCTTTATTGCGGCCTCGTTCGACCAAAGCATTTATGAGCGGATGAGGGGTTACAGCAACACTGTGCATGTGTATCCTGTCGCCCGATTTTACCACTTTTACAGCCTCTTCGGCGGTAACAAATTTAATTTGCTTCATATCTGAATAAAATTTTTTCGTTTTCCGCGGCAAAGATAGGAATATAAATTGCGACCGGATATTTAAAAAAGTCTATTCTGATGAACATTAACCATTGTAAAGAATTTCTTAACCTAAAACAATAGAATACTTAAATGTCTTATTCTCAGAAATGAAAGTTATATAAAGCAAGAAGCCCGGCTGGACAACCGGGCTTCCGTATTTCGTAAAAAAGGGGAAAGCAGTATGGACGCTTTTTTGAAGATGATTGATGATTTACAAACCCCTAAACACAAAACCAATCCTATATACAGAAGTTGCTTTCCCCTGAGAATATCTTTTTTAAAATAAATTCACAACTTTTCCATACATTAAAAGAATGTTAACCAATATCATGCCAGGATATTAAAACATTAATAATCAGCATTATGATCAAATTATACATTAAAATATTTTCCCATTGTGGGAATTTCTGCTTCATTTTGGTAAATACATCATGGCTAAGAAC
>CAZMDP010000074.1:0-7508 GCA_964565015.1 uncultured Prolixibacteraceae bacterium
AGTCGCTGACACCAGAAAACGGAGTCGCAACCTATATTGTCGATTTAAAAAATTTAGGCGAAAACGGCAGCCCTATGGTTATTACACGCAGCGAATGGATGAGGCGAATGAAAGATATGAGCCAGTTTCAGGCCGGAATGAATTTCTACGGCGATATGCCCGAAAGCCTTAACCTGGTGGTCAACACTGAGCATCCGCTAGTAAAAAAGGTACTAAAACAAAAAGAGAAAGAGCTTGGTACTGCCTTGAAAGAACTTTCAGCCGAACTTGAAGCAAAAAAATCGGAAGTGAAAAAACTCGAAGATGCCCGGAAAGGGAAAAAAGATGAGGAAATACCACAAGCCGACAAAGAGAAACTTGAAGATTTAAGGAAAGAGGTTTCCGAACTTGAAGAGAAAAAGCGGAACCAGCTTAAAGAATTTGGTCGCAACAACAAACTGGCCAAACAAATGGTTGACCTTGCCCTGCTTGCCAATGGCCTCCTCAAAGGTGCCGACCTCGACAGGTTTGTGAAGCGCAGTGTAGAGTTGATAAAATAATAGCAGGAGGAAAAATAAAAAACCGCTCCGGATTACCGGGGCGGTTTTTTTATTATAACGATCTGGAATTAACCCAGATATGTTTTCAGTAGTTTGCTGCGCGAAGTATGCCTTAACCTGCGAATGGCCTTTTCTTTGATCTGGCGCACCCTTTCGCGGGTGAGGCCAAATCGTTCACCAATTTCCTCGAGGGTCATTTCCTGGCAGCCAATCCCGAAAAAGAGCCGCACAATATCGCTTTCCCTTTCGGTGAGTGTAGCCAAAGCCCGGTGAATCTCACGCGACAGTGATTCCTGAATCAATGAGCGGTCGGCATTGGGTGAATCGCTGTTCACCAATACATCGAGCAGGCTGTTGTCTTCACCGTCAACAAATGGTGCGTCAACCGATACATGTCTTCCGGAAACCCTCAGGGTGTCGGCAACTTTATCAGCCGGCAAATCGAGTGTTTCGGCAAGCTCCTCGGCCGAAGGCCTGCGTTCGTGTTCCTGTTCGAATTTCGAAAATGCCTTGTTGATCTTGTTCAACGATCCTACCTGGTTGAGCGGTAAGCGGACAATGCGCGACTGTTCGGCCAATGCCTGCAGAATTGATTGCCTAATCCACCAAACGGCATACGAAATAAATTTGAAACCACGGGTTTCATCAAACTTCTCGGCAGCTTTAATCAAACCAAGGTTACCTTCGTTGATAAGGTCGGGCAGGCTAAGGCCCTGGTTCTGATACTGTTTGGCCACAGACACAACGAAACGGAGGTTTGCCCGGGTCAGCTTTTCCAATGCTGCCTGGTCACCTTTTTTGATCCGTTGTGCCAATTCAACCTCTTCCTCAACAGTAATCAGTTCTTCCTTACCAATTTCCTGTAAGTACTTGTCTAAAGAGGCACTCTCACGGTTAGTGATTGATTTTGTGATCTTTAGCTGTCTCATAAACTTTTCTTAAAAAACGTGCAAATATAGTACATAAATAAACATAGATACCCTTTGCATGTTGATGGGGGAATTCTGCTTAATTAATTGTTAACGTGACAATATTTGAATGGCTTAATTTACGCCAAAAACAAAGTATGCTGTCTCGCCATTTGGATATAATCCTTCAATCAAAATTCCTCCACGGGCACTCGAAATAATCCTTCTGAACTCATTGACCTCAAAAACAGGCCTTTTGTTCACATCTGTAATAATAAAACCCTCTGTTACACCGGCTTCACGCAGTTTACCGTTTCCAATTTTGGCCACCCTTATTCCGCGGTTAATTCCCAGTCGCTGCTTGTCGCGGTCGCTGATGGCTTCCAGTTCCGATCCAAGAACTACATTTCCGGTCCTGATTATTCCGGTGTCACCAAGCTTGTTACGCAAGGTAACGGTAATTTGTTTCTCCGAATTGTTTCTTTTTACTGTAATTTTTACATCATCGCCCGGACGGAATTGACTTACAGCTTCTTGCAATTCGGCAGTGGTATTAACCTTCCGGTTACCTACTGCAATTATCACGTCGCCTTGCCTGATTCCGGCTTCACGGGCAGCGCCACCTTCGGGTACATCGGTAACATATACCCCTTCAATTTTATCGAGTTTATACTCTCGGGCCACATCGGCATTTACGGTAGCAATTACCACACCGAGCAAAGCCCTCTGTACTTCACCAAATTCTTTCAGGTCTTCGACCACTTTACGAACAATGGTAATGGGTACCGCAAAAGAATATCCAGCAAAAGAGCCTGTTCTCGATGCAATAGCTGTGTTGATACCTACCAGTTCGCCGCGTTGATTGACCAAGGCACCGCCACTGTTGCCCGGATTCACCGCTGCATCGGTCTGGATAAACGATTCGATGCTATACTCAGCTGCATTGATACCTATATTTCTGGCTTTGGCACTCACAATACCCGCTGTAACTGTAGAGGTGAGATTAAATGGGTTGCCAACTGCCAGAACCCATTCGCCAAGGCGAAGTGCATCGGAATCGCCGTAACGCAACCAGGGTAGATTTTGGGCCTCTATTTTTAAAAGAGCCAGGTCGGTACTTGGGTCGGCTCCTATCAACCGGGCTTCAAACTCGCGGTTGTCGTTCAACTGTACTGCAATTTTCTGAGCGCCTTCGATTACATGGTTATTGGTGACGATATAGCCATCGGAACTTAATATAACCCCCGAACCAAACCCCTGGGCAATGCGTGGTTCCTGGCGATAACCAAAGAAATCGAGCAATGGGTTACCGCTCGACCAGCCCCCCCGGAGCGACTGTGTTTTAATGTGAACAACTCCATGAACCGCAATTTCGGCAGCATAGGTCAGATCGGGCAGGTTACCTTCGGGCGATACCGGTAAGCTGGCATACCTCATTTGTTGGGTATCTTGTACGGTTATAATTTTTGTTGGTTTCTCAAAAAAATGGGTGTAAGCAAATACAGCCAGTAAAGCGCCTACCACAACCAACAGAAAGGTTAATGCAAGGTTTCTGATATTTTTCATTTTATTTATTTTTAAAGGATTACACATATTCAATTTCAGGGTTTATTAAACGCAAAAATATTGCCACTGTTGCCATTAAAAGTATTTGATACTTTATATTTTGCAAATTTTAACAGCAAAATGGTAGATTTGTTCCAAAATTTATCTGAAATGGAATGTACATTCTTTAAATATCATGGTGCGGGCAACGATTTTGTCATTGTTGACAACCGTAACCTGCAATTCCCGGCTGACAATATAACATATATTGAATGGCTCTGTAACCGCCGGTTTGGCATTGGCGCCGATGGGTTAATGCTTTTACAGGATTGCAAAGGTTACGATTTTGAAATGCGGTATTTCAATTCTGATGGCAGAGAAGCAAGTATGTGCGGAAATGGGGGAAGATGTATTGTAGCATTTGCCAGGAAACTCGGCATAATCGGCGATAAAACCACTTTTCTGGCGGTTGATGGGCCACACGAAGCTATTATCGAAGCCGATGGCGATATTAACCTGAAAATGTCGGATGTTTTACATTATGAGCAAATAGAAAATGATTATTACCTCAATACAGGATCGCCCCATTTTGTGAGGTTTGTCGATGACCCCGATGTGGTTGATGTTTTTAACGAAGGCCGTGCCATACGCTACAGCGAGCGTTTTAAAAAAGAGGGCACCAATGTGAATTTTGTAGGGAAGAAAGATGATCGGCTAACCGTTTACACTTACGAACGTGGGGTTGAGGATGAAACCCTTGCCTGTGGAACGGGCATTACGGCATCGGCCTTGTGTGCAGCCTTGCTCGACAAATGGAATAAAGGCGTTTACTACATTAAGGCCAAAGGTGGCAATCTGAGTGTTTCTTTTGAGAAATCGGGTAAAGGTTTCACCCATATCTGGCTGAAAGGTCCCGCTGAGTTTGTTTTTAAGGGAGAATTATCATCTTGATTATTGAAATCTGGATTAAGTTGCGTTAGGGACAAAAATTCTTTTTCTTTCGGAAAGAGGCGATCTATATAGTTGAAAATCTGATTGCAAATAATTATTATCTTTGTAAACATGAGAACATTAAGTTTAAAAATACCAGATACCATTGATTTTGATGATAGGGATATATTAATTTTGGTTGCCTCATCACTCTATGAAAAGGGTAAACTATCAATTGGTCAGGCTGCTGAAATGGCAGGGTTGAGTAAAAGTGCATTTATCGAGATATTAGGAAAGTATGATGTTTCAATATTTAATTTTCCTCCAGGCGATTTGATTAGAGATGTGAAAAATGCCTAATATAATTATTTCGGACACAAGTTGTTTAATTATCCTCAACAAAATCGGACAACTTGAATTACTTTCTCAACTTTATGAAAAAATAACAATTACGCCTGAGATTTCATCCGAATACGGAAATCTTTTGCCAGGTTGGATCGAAATTCAACAGGTAAAAGACCCAAAGTGGCAAGAATTACTTGAACTGTTAATTGACAAAGGGGAAGCCAGTGCAATCGCATTAGCTCTTGAAACCAAAGCAGACCTTATTATTCTTGATGACTGGAAGGCAAGAAAAGTGGCCGAAAAATTATCGATAAGAATAACTGGTACAATAGGGATAATAATTAAAGCAAAACATGCGGGTATAATTCATTCGATCAGACCTTGCCTGTTGAAATTGAGAGAAACCGATTTCAGAATTTCTGATGAATTAGAACATATTGCCCTGCGAGAAGCAAACGAACTCTAAAATTCAATGCGGATGAATTTACCGGATTTTGATATGAAACACAAATAACTATAATCTTCACTTTTCCGGCACCTTAAACCATTTTGTAATTACCTCACCTGGCCGGTAGTTTTCAATATATTGAATAGCTTCTTCGGGCGATGGGGATATGTGGTATAATTCCCGGTATTCGGGTTTACTGAATTTTTCGGTAAAAGCGGTTTCGAACTGTTTGAAAAGTGCATCAAAAAAACCGGCAGTATTGACAAATACAAT
The DNA here is from genome assembly GCA_964565015.1 of uncultured Prolixibacteraceae bacterium. GTDB lineage: Bacteria > Bacteroidota > Bacteroidia > Bacteroidales > Prolixibacteraceae > UBA1413. The sequence goes on from CAZMDP010000074.1 coordinate 4,989, forward strand.
GGCTTTCCGGTGATAATCGAGCTGCTTCAGGGTAATCACTTCGAGAATTTCCTCCAGTGTTCCAAACCCTCCGGGCAATGCTATAAAAGCGTCAGCCTGCTGTCGCATCCTTTCTTTGCGTTCCATCATATCGGCGGTAATCTCCACTTCGTGCGAATGATTCGACACCAGGTTTTTTTCCTGCATCCTTTCAGGGATAATTCCAATGGTTCGTGCACCCGACCGACGTGCAGCAATGGTTACTTCTTCCATCAACCCTACATTGGCCCCACCATTAATTAGGCAATGTCCCCTTAAGCCAAGCAGTTCACCCAAGCGGGCAGCATCGTTAAAATAAATATCAGCAATGGCATTGCTCGACGAGCAGAAAACGCAGATGTTCATAATCAGGCGTCAATATTGGCGTAAATTGCGTGGTCTTCGATAAACTTGCGCCTGGGCGGAACATCGTCGCCCATCAGCATGGCAAAAATATGGTCGGCCTCGGCAGCATTTTCGATGGTAACTTGCTGGAGTGTACGTTTTTCAGGATTCATGGTGGTTTCCCAAAGTTGTTCGGCGTTCATTTCGCCCAAACCTTTATATCGTTGTATGCTTACACCGCTTTCATTTCCTTCGGCCCATTCCTCGATCAGTTTAAGCCGCTGCTGTTCGTTCCAGGCATAGGCTTCTTTCTTCCCTTTTTTAATAAGGTACAGTGGAGGAGTGGCAATATAGAGGTGCCCCCGGCGGATCAATTCCTGCATATAGCGGAAAAAGAAGGTCATAATCAGGGTGGCGATATGACTCCCGTCCACATCGGCATCGGTCATAATTACCACTTTATGATATCGCAGTTTGGTAAGGTTTAGTTGTTTCGAATCTTCTTCCGTACCAATAGTTACGCCCAATGCGGTGAAAATATTCTTGATTTCTTCGTTTTCGAATATTTTATGGGTCATGGCTTTTTCAACATTCAGGATTTTTCCCCTTAACGGAAGTATCGCCTGAAACCTGCGGTCGCGGCCTTGTTTGGCCGTACCACCTGCCGAATCTCCCTCGACGAGGAATATTTCGCATTTTTCGGGATCGCGTTCGGAGCAGTCGCTGAGTTTGCCCGGGAGCCCTCCACCGGTGAGGGCATTCTTGCGCTGCACCATTTCGCGGGCTTTGCGGGCTGCGTGGCGAGCCTGTGCTGCAAGGATCACCTTATCCATGATGATGCGTGCAGCTTTCGGGTTTTCTTCCAGGTAGTTTCTCAGCATTTCGCTCACGGCCTGATCGACCGGTGCTGTAACATCGGAGTTGCCGAGTTTTGTTTTGGTCTGGCCTTCGAATTGCGGTTCCTGAACTTTTACCGAAATAACTGCAGTTAGACCTTCCCTGAAGTCGTCACCGCTGATGTCGATTTTAAGCCTGTTGAGGATTCCCGATTGGTCGGCATAATTTTTCATGGTGCGCGTAAGTCCCCTGCGGAATCCGGTAAGATGCGAACCTCCTTCTATTGTATTGATGTTGTTTACGTATGAATGTACATTTTCGGAATAGGAGGTGTTGTACTGCAAGGCTATTTCTACAGGGATGCCAAACTTTTCGGTCGATACGTGAATTACCTCTGGAGTTAACTTAACCCTTGAATCGTCGAGGTATTCAACAAATTCCTTAAGACCTGCCTCTGAGTAAAATACTTCCGATTTAAAATTTCCGTCTTCTTCAATTACCCTTTCGTCGGTAAGGCTCAAACGGATACCTGCATTCAGGAACGCCAACTCCCTCAGGCGGGCTGCCAATACTTCATATTTATAGGTGGTAGTAAGAAAAATGGTATCATCGGGTTTAAAGGTGATGATGGTACCGGTGCGGTCGCTTTCTCCGATGGTTTTTACCGGATAGAGCGGCTTTCCGCAGGAATACTCCTGCATAAAAATTTTACCGTTTCGGTGGATAATGGCTTTCATGGCTATCGAAAGGGCATTAACGCACGAAACGCCCACACCGTGCAAGCCTCCTGAAACTTTATAGCTGTCTTTATCGAATTTTCCTCCGGCATGAAGAACGGTCAATGCAACCTCGAGCGCCGAACGGTTTTCTTTTGTATGGATTTCGGTCGGAATACCGCGTCCGTTATCTTCCACCGTGATGGAGTTGTCGGCGTGGATAATGACTTTAACATCGGTACAATAGCCGGCCAAAGCTTCGTCGATTGAATTATCGACAACTTCGTAAACCAGGTGGTGCAGACCCTTGTCGTTAACATCGCCAATATACATGGCAGGTCGTTTTCGTACGGCTTCGAGCCCTTCGAGTACCTGAATACTGTCGGCGCCATAATTGTCGGCCCCATTACCGTTTGTTCTGCCATTTCCGTTTGGCAGATTGTCTTTTTCTATTTCGCTCATTCTGATATGGTTTCAAAATTTATTTAAGGTTAGTTAACTTGCATACCCCGGTAATATTGTGGGATTTTAATCCGGAATAAAATATTGAATTTAAATTATTTATATTTGATGAAATTTCAAAGTTTACCAACATGCAAATATA
>CAZMDP010000075.1:0-7503 GCA_964565015.1 uncultured Prolixibacteraceae bacterium
AACTGCAGTGGGGATGTTTACTACCAGCATGCCGGTTGATCCGCCAAAGAAAATCTATTTCACGGTTGACCGTCCGTTTATTTTCGCCATCACCGAAAAAACAACGGGAACCATTTTGTTTATCGGGGAGATTAGGGCGCCATCCTATAAACAAATTTAATTGCATACAAGACAGGAGATAGTGTGCGTGTAAAATACAAAGAAATTGGTGTTAGCAATAATTGCCCTTCGGGCATTGACTGTGAAATTATTGAATTGAAAAAAGTTGAATAGGAAAAAAATGACACACTAATAATCAGCATTTTAGTGTATCGATTTGTAATGTTTCGGTTTAAGTTTATATTTGCCTGAACACAAATTCTTCACAGTCATGAAAACAAAATGGATTGGTCTGTTTGCTTCTACAGTAATAATATCCTCTGTTATTCTGGCGACCTGCGGCTTCAGTACTCAGGAAACTGTTGCTGATGATCCTCCGGCAACACCCGAAATGAGAACCTTTTTTACAGCGCCGCCTTTGCCCGACAGCGCATCGTTTATGGGGGAAAAGCTTCCGTTACACCGTTTCGATGTAAGGGAGAGCCTCGAGCGGGAGTTGATTGTGAATGCCTATTTCCATTCGCAAACCATCAGGCTGATAAAACTTGCCCCGCGGTTTTTTGCCCTGATTGACCCCATTCTGAAAGAAGAGGGCCTGCCAGCCGATTTCAAGTACCTTGCCGTTGCCGAAAGCAGTCTGAACCCGAGGGCAGTTTCTCCCGCCGGTGCCGCCGGATTATGGCAATTTATGAAATCGGCCGCATCGGATTACGGTCTCGAGGTGTCAGCCGAAGTAGATGAAAGATACCACATCGAAAAATCGACCCGTGCAGCCTGCCGTTTTCTGCTGAAATCGTATTCGAAATACCAGAACTGGCCATTGGTCGCCGCTTCGTACAACGCCGGTCCCGCTTCGGTCGATCGACAGTTGGCTCGTCAAAAGGTATCGAGCTATTTCGACCTGCTGATGAGCGAAGAAACCGAACGGTATGTTTACCGCATTATAGCCCTGAAACTGATCCTTGAAGACCCAAAAGAATACGGCTTCCTGATTTCGGATGAAGAAAAATACCCGCTATGGGAAACCCGAAAAATGGAAATTACAGGATCGTTGCCCAACCTGGCCGATTTTGCATTGGAACAGGGAACCAATTATAAAATGCTGAAATATTACAATCCCTGGCTGCGCGATAACGTTTTGACAAACAAATCGGGCAAAAAATATGTTATTGAGTTGCCTGTCGATGGCAATTAATATCAAAATTCAAGTAACTCAAGGCCTGATTTTTGTTATTGGCCATGTGGGTTTTAACACGAAAAAACGATGTTCAGGAATAGGTTTTTCATATTAATTGCTTTGATTTTTGCTGCAATGCCCTGGTACAGCCTTGCACAGGAATCGGGTATCGATATCGATCCAATCCTGATCAGACTGAAGGCTCAGGTTGTCAGTAGCGGCGACAGCATGCCGGTTCCCTATGCCAACATCATCAACTACAGGAACCGGAGCGGTGCAAGCACCAATGCAAGTGGCCATTTTTCGCTCGAGATGCTGAATATCGACACCCTTGTGGTTTCGGCTATGGGTTTTAAGGCCCGTACCGTGCGTATCCCCCGAAATTTTTCGCCCGAAAATACCCTGTTGATTTTCCTCGAACCAATTGTTTACCCTCTGCCCGAAGTGCAGATTTCGGGCGACAAGGCCCGGGTAAATATGGATGGAATTCCTATAGGCAAACAAACCAACGTGCCCGTTGAACTGCGCGGTGACGCCTTTAACGAACGGCCTCCGGTAATTGCTGCCTTGTTTAATCCCCTGTCCTATTGGCAATATTATTTAAGCCGGAAAGAGATTCAGAAACGAAAAGTGCGCGAGGCCATTGCCCTCGAAAAGAACTGGGAAATGCACTCCCGGAATTACAACAAGGAAGTGGTAATGTTGCTTACCGGCTTGAATGAGCAGCAGGCCGACGATTTTATGATCTGGTTCAATGCACAGAATGTACTGCCCTACATGTCAACCGAATACGAAGTACGTGCATCCATCAGGGAGTACTTTATGATTTATGCACGGGAGAAAGGCACAATCGGCAATTCTTCACGATAAAATTATATGGCCTGCTTCATTATTGAAATTTTTCGACTTTGTGGCTTTGTGGCATAAACAATAGAAAAGGTTCCCACAAAGACACAAAACTTGTCCCGATAAGTCGGGAGACCACAAATCATTGATGAATAGAACAATAAACTTTACAATAAGCTATCGACAATCAATTCAACCAATATGTTAACTTAAGCACCAATGCACGGTTCCGCGAATTCCAGGTACCAGGAATATAATTGTCGGTATAAACCACAAACAAATCGGAAACCGGCTGGTATCTCCACTGAAAACGCATATTCAGGTTTACATTGTCGATCTGCTCGTTGTACTGCACAAAGGTTGAGAGAAAGAGTTTATCGGTAAAAGTAAGGTCGAGTTTCGGCCCTATAAGTAAAAATTGTGTCCTTTGGTGGGGTGCAGGCAAAATCATATCGTTGTAGGTAATGTTCATCGAAAGGTTGGCATAAGGCTGGTATCTGTAATTTATCATGCCTTCAATGTAGTTCATTTCTCCGCTGTAGAACTCACCTTTCGCCAGAAGTGCTTTATACTTGAATAGTTTACGATTATCGGATGTAAACTCCACGAAAGCGAGCTGCGATCGGTATTCGCTCCCTTTTGGCAAATAGACCCCACTGGTATGGGTCGGATCGAAATCTCTTTGTAATTCTACGTACAGGTCTTTCATACCCACCGAAATATTGGTACGGTCGCGGAATTCGATGGCGTAACCAAAGGTATTCTCCATGTCAATCAAATGCATACTGCTGTTGTAATAGTACTCCAGCTCTGCAAAAGGGCCGTGTGCAGCAACCCGTTTATTGGGAACGAAAATATACTTGATTTCGGGCCCCCAGAAATTATACCCTGTACGCCGCACAAAGCCGGTTTCGGCCAGGTAATTATCGCCCACACTGGTTTGCGACAGCCTCACGTCGATGTTTTTTCGATTATAGGCAAGCGTGGCACCCTGCGCATATTGCTTGTCGGGGTTGCCCGGTTGAAACGAACGGTGATAGAAAAACTTCCCACTCCAGAAATTGTTGCTGCTTGCCAGGTTATAATCGACCCCTGCAACCCGGTTAAACATTTCATTTTCATCGGGTTGGTTAAGGTATTCTTTGTTTACCGCAATGAAACCGAGGTTCGAACGGGCAAACATTTTTCGCTGAACGGAGAGAACAGTAAAGTTTCTTGCCAAAAGATCGCCTGTTTTTTCGGTAGTCATGTTCATAAAGCCCAGGCGCCAGTCGTTCCCGATTTTACCGCTTAACCTGGCCCCTGCAATGACCGGGGCGTCGAGGCCAATACGCCGCGAAAAGAACGGCGTTACTGAATTCCCATATCCATATCCCGAAAAGAGGTCGCTGTTTTCGAGAAAGAACTGTCTTTTTTCGGGGTAAAAGAGTTCGAAACGGTCAACGTTCATCTGCTGTTGGTCAACCTCCACCTGGGCAAAGTCGGGGTTGTAGGTCAGATCGAGGTTCATAGCCGATGAAATGCCCACTTTGGCATCGAAACCCACATCATTGCGCCAGCCTTTTCCGCCACCGTTCTGAAGGTTTTCGTGATAACTGCTGAATACATAGGGGATAACCGAAAAATTCACCCGTGGTTTGGGCAGCGGCTCATCGAAATGGAGCACGCCGGTATAAGCCAGCGAGGCCGTGGGAAATTGCCTCGGAACAGGCGCCCACGACGATTTTTCATTGGTTTTCAGGTCCTGGCGGCTGAAATTCACAAACCATGTCTGGCTCTCTTTTGGGTAGCGCATCGACCGGAAGGGGATACGCATCTCGGTTACCCAGCGGTCGTCGTAATGGCGGGTTTTCGATTCCATTTTGCAATCCCAATCGAGGTTCATCTTCGATCCGCTGTGCATCATTCCATCCCATACCGCTCCCGAAGCCGAAACCCCGAATGAAAAGCCGTTGGTCTGGTCGAGAAAAGTATCGAAAAACGAAAGGAAATTATCGTTGTTTCCGAAATTGAAATCGCGGCGGAACGATTCTGCAATCCGCTTGCCCGGCACGGTATCAAAAAATGTGATGGCCATATAGAAAGCCTTGTCATCGTATGTAAGCAAAACTTCGGATTGCTGTTTTGGGAAACCTGTATCGACCGGCAAAACGAGGTGAAAGTCAGTTGCAACCTGCGCTTCGGCCCAGTCTGCTTCATCAAGCACCCCATCGAGCTTTATGGTTGATTTCATTTTTTTTGCGAGGTACACAAAATCTCGGTTAAATGTATTAAATGTGGGGAATTGCCTGGTTTCGGGCAACTGGGCATCCACTTCAACATGCACAATGAAGATCAACAATAAGGCAATAACAATTCTTCTGGTCATGATTTACAGCTAAAAAAATGCGGTTTTTTTGAATTTTGCAAAGATATTTCTTATTGGTTATCATACAATATGGGTTTAACTATCTTTGCACATCGTTTTTATAAAAACTGAAATGTCAACAAAAACCTACGAGGAGATCAACCGGAAAATCAAATCCGGGAAAGCAGTTGTTCTTACTGCCGAAGAAGTTTCGGAGATGGCACGCACAGCCTCACCCGAAGAGATTGCCCAAAAAGTGGATGTAGTAACCACAGCTACTTTTGGTGCCATGTGTTCATCGGGTGCAATAATCAATTTCGGCCATGCCAGTCCGCCCATCCGAATGGAGAAGATCAGGTTAAACGGCGTACCTGCATACGAAGGGCTGGCTGCCGTGGATGCTTACATCGGAGCCACTGCCTGCGACCCCGATCGGCCCGAATACGGAGGCGCCCATGTAATACAAGACCTGGTTGAAGGCAAGGAGATTGAACTGGAAGCATGGGGAAAAGGAACCGACTGCTATCCACGAAAGTATATTAAAACGACCATTTCGAAGGACAGTGTAAATGAAATTTTCCTTTTTAATCCCCGAAATGCCTATCAGAATTATAACGTGGCCGTAAATTCCACCAAAAGACTGATTAATACCTATATGGGCACATTGTTGCCCAATCTGAGGAATGCTACCTATTCAACCTCGGGCGAACTCAGTCCGTTGATCAACGATCCCGAAATGCGCACCATCGGCATCGGAACCCGCATTTTTCTGGGAGGGGCCGAAGGGTATGTAATATGGCCGGGAACGCAGTTCAATACCTCAAAACCGGTAAACGAATTTGGCGTTCCGGTAAGCAATGCCCGCACCATAGCCGTTATTGGAAATTTGAAGGAGATGTCGGCCGAATTTCTGCAGGCTGCCTATTTCGAGAAATATGGCACCAGCCTCTTTGTGGGTATTGGCATTCCTATTCCGATACTTGACGCCGACCTGGCACGAAGGGTATCGATCCGAAACGACCAGATTGAGACATCGGTTCTTGATTACGGATTGCCGGGAACACCAAAAATCGGCCAGGTAACCTATGCCGAACTCAGGTCGGGTTTTATCAGGGTAGGCGGACAAAAAATACGTACGGCACCTGTGGCCAGTTTATCGAAAGCACGTCAGATTGCCGGATTGCTTAAAAAAGCTATCGAGCAGGGCGAGTTTGAAATTACCCAACCCGTTAAACTATTCCCTAAGAATACTTCGCTCAAATCATTGGTCGAAACCATCAAACCCGAAAAAGAGCCACAACTATGATCAAAAAACGATTTATCCTGAATTTCCCGCCCGATAGCGGCGACAAACCTTTGAGTTACCATCTGGTAAAGGATTACGATATCCGCATCAACATACTGAAAGCCGAAGTTTTTCCGGGAAAACGCGGAAGCCTTTTGCTCGAGCTTCAGGGCAAGGCCTCCAACATCGAACTTGGTATTGCTTATCTGAAAGCCCATAATGTGGAATGTGAACCACTCGAAAAGCGTATCCGGTTCCAGGAAGAGAAATGCATCAGTTGCGGTAATTGTGTTGCGGTATGCTTTGCCGGCGCCCTTACCATGGGCCCGCCCGACTGGAAACTGCAATTCGACAAAAGCCAGTGTGTAGTTTGTGAGTTGTGTGTTACGGCATGTCCGTTGAAGTTGTTTGATATTAATTTTCAGTAGATTTAACTGAGACTACCTCAGTTCATATAAATGAAACGATTCCCTGGTGCAATTTTTTCATGTACAGAAATTTTCTCTCATTCACTGCTATGTTTTTAATTTTGTTGGTTTGGAAAATTGATAACAGGGAAAAGAGAAAAAGAGCTGAGAGAATTATCGATAAAACCATTTGTTCAATTCATCTTATTTACAAATTTTAGTAGAAACATTATATTGGAAGCAAGTGTTGTAATTGCAGAATTTTCATCACTGGAAATATTTCGATGGAAGAATTAAGTTTTACAAATGAAATTGACCGTATTTCAAAGGACTTTCAATCAATTTTTAAATATTCTTCAACTTCTATTTTAAGTTTCGGCAAATGATTTGAAATGATGCCCCAGATCACAACGTCATCAACTTTATCATAACCATGAATCACCCAATTTCTGGCATCAACTATCTGCCGGGCATTGCTGATTTTAAAATCCGGATCAATTTTCAATATCCGGTTTGTTGCCTCTCCAATTATTTCGATCTCGCGTTCAATACCTCGGCGTAATAGTTTGTTTCGCTGATACTCAAGGAAATTCCTTTCGCCACCCAGGTATTCAAAAACAGAATCGATTGAAGTGTTTATATCGAAAAGATACTTTTTAATCTCACGCTTCATAAATCAGTTCTTTTGTTTCATTAATACTATCAATGAAATATGGATTGGATAAGGTTCTTTCTGTGACAATGTCAACCTCGCGATTAAAAAGTTCCCTCAGTTTATAATGAAGTAAAAAATAGTTGTTTGTATATTCTTCAACTGTCAAATTATCTGCAAAGGAGATCAGAAAATCTATATCGCTATTATCGTTGAAATCGCCGGATACAGCAGAACCAAAAGCATAAAGTCTTTTAATTTTTAGCTCCTTACATAAATCTTTCAAATCATCCTTGCGCTTATCAAGTAATTGTTGCATACTATTTTTTCTTCAAACTTAATGATTTTCTATAAATATTTTGCTGTTACGTCTTACCAAATCAAGTACTTAAATCTTTTTTAAAAACCAAAAATCGATCGAGGTTCAATAATAAAAAACAATATTCAAGGAGCTTTCTTACCACTTTCAATTAATGTTTAATTATTCGTTTTCTAAAAAAAGAATACATGTTAAATTTCATCCCGAATATGCTCAAATTATTAGCTTTACGTTTCAGAATGGAACTTGTGCAAACCTTGCGAAAGTAATTTAATCACAGTTTAGGCCATAAATTTAGATATGTATCAGCCTCGTCTATACCGGAATACCTTCAACACCGAACGGTTTGCGTCGCTTACGCTCCAATACCG
>CAZMDP010000076.1:0-7484 GCA_964565015.1 uncultured Prolixibacteraceae bacterium
GTTCTGAATTAGGAACAACAAGGTCTGATAGGGAATATGACAAAGGATCGCTTCGTCGATTATTTTGGCAGTTGTACATGCCAACTCCTGACTAAGGAGCGATCGGTAAGCAATTATATCGCCCCTTTTGGCAAACCTGATTATTTGCTCTTTGCCATCGATACCTGTTTTGAAAATCTTTACGATGCCTTTGGTAACGCAATAGAAACCGGTTAACCGGCTTCCTTCGCGGTAAACCACCGTTCCTTTCTTATAATATGAACATGATTTTTCAAAATTCAACCTGGCAAATTCTTCATCCGTCAGTTTCTTGAACAACTGAAAACCGCTCAGGTTGGTTTCATCATCGGCAGGCCGTTTTGTCGTAAGTCTCATAATAATTTCATTCAGTGAATAATCATTCATTTACAAGCGGTAAAGATACAATTTCATGTATAACGTTATTCAAAAATCAGGTAGATATTTAGATGTTTAATTCCCCTAATGTGAGGTTGTTAATGAAAAATCACAAAACAATGAACAATTAAAACACTTTTTTGTCTTAAATAGAGTATTAATTCAATGATTAAAACTTTAAAAAATGAAAACAATTAAAAGATTAACTTTCATATTATTTGTCCTTATTGGAATGGTAGCACATACCAATGCACAAAGTTTTGTGGTGAACAAAAATCAGAGTACCGTTAAATGGAATGGTAAAAAAGTTGGCGGGGAACACTATGGTACTATAAAATTCAACAGCGGGTCTTTACAGGTCAGTAATGGTCAGGTGACTACCGGCACATTTGAAATTGATATGAATTCGATTGTTTGTGATGACATTACCAACGAAGCTTCGAACCAGCGACTGGTAAATCACCTCAAATCCGACGATTTCTTTTCAGTTTCCACTCATCCCACATCGAGGTTTACGGTTACCGGGGTTAAAAAATTATCGGGAAACGAGTATGAATACACCGGGAACATGACCATAAAAGGCATTACCCATCCCATCACTTTTAAAGCCACCACCGATGTAAACGGTTCAACGCTCAGGGCTTCGGGAACTATGGTAATCGACAGGGCAAAATTTGATGTTCGTTTTGGATCGGGTTCATTTTTCCAGAACCTTGGCGACCGTTTGATTTACGATGATTTCACCCTTGATTTCACCCTTGTTGCGAATGCACAGTAATGATTCATAATTTTTCACAGAAATTGATTTGGCTAAGGTGGGGAAACCCACCTTTTTTTGTAATTTAACCCCACAAACATAAAGATATGAAGTCGATCAATCCTGCAACAGGCGAAACCATCAGGCATTACGAAGAATACTCCAACAAAGGGGTATCGGGAATTATCAACAGCGTGGATAAAACCTGGCAAATGTGGAAACATACCACATTTGACCAGCGGGCCGAAATGATGACCAATCTGGCCTCGCTGCTCAGGGCAAAAAGTAGTGAACTGGCCAGGCTCATTACCCTCGAAATGGGTAAAATTATCAGAGAATCGAAACTTGAAATTGAAAAATGTGCATGGGTATGCGAATATTATGCACAACATGCCGAAAGTTTTCTGACCAACGAACCGGTCGATACCGAATATTCCGAATCGTATGTCAGCTTCAAGCCACTTGGGGTAGTATTGGCAGTTATGCCCTGGAACTTTCCGTTCTGGCAGGTTTTCAGGTGTGCCGCCCCAACCCTTATGGCCGGAAATACCCTGTTACTGAAACATGCAAGTAATGTAACGGGATGCTCGCTGGCCATCGAAGACCTTTTCAGGGAGGCTGGTTTTCCCGATAATGCATTCAGAAGCCTTTTAATCAGCGGTGAAAGAACCGAACAGGTTATTGCCCACCCGGCAGTGAAGGCTGTTACCCTCACGGGCAGTACGCCTGCCGGACGATCGGTTGCCTCACTGGCCGGAAAATACTTGAAGAAAAGCGTTCTCGAACTTGGCGGCAGCGATCCGTACATAATACTCGAAGATGCCGACCTTGAACATGCAGCTTCAGTATGCGCCGCTTCACGGATGCTCAATGCAGGGCAAAGCTGCATTGCTGCCAAACGTTTTATTGTGGTTGATGCGGTTTATGATTCCTTTGCCAGGCTTATGAAAAAGTATATGCAACAAGCCCAATGGGGCGATCCTTTTCTCGAAGAAACCGATCTGGGCCCCCTCGCAAGGGCCGACCTGCGCGAAGAGCTTCACCTGCAGGTATTGAATTCCATACAAATGGGGGCTACCCTTTCTTTGGGGGGTGCAATACCCAAAGGCAAAGGAAATTATTACCCTCCCACCTTGCTCGAAAACGTTCTTCCGGGAATGCCGGCATACGAAGAAGAGTTGTTTGGGCCGGTAGCCGCACTGATTAAAGCCCGGAATGAAAAACAGGCGGTTGAAATTGCCAACGATTCCTGTTTTGGTCTGGGGTCGGCTGTATTTACCACAAATGCCGGCAGGGGTAGGTTAATTGCCGAAGAGCTGATCGAAGCCGGATGCTGTTTTGTTAACGATTCGGTGCGCTCCGATCCGCGCCTGCCTTTCGGTGGAATTGGCGAAAGTGGCTATGGCCGCGAACTTTCAGTATTCGGCATAAGGGAATTCGTAAACATTAAAACCGTTGTGGTCAGGTAATTATTTTTCCCTCCACGACGATTTCAGCTCTGTAATTTCCAGTTTATCAATCATTAGCTCGCCCCCGGTATTATACAACAAATATTCGAGAGCGGCGGGATCGGGTAGAAATGTATGGGTTACAACCGCCCTGCCGTTGTTGGCATACACTTCTATCGATGAACGGTCTATAAGAATTTCAAGGAAAATTTTATTGTCGATGGGCTCAAGCGGAACAGTTTGACCCAATATGGAAAGAGTTTGTCTTTTAACGTTATACAACAGCTCTGTTCCGGGGTTTTTTTTGTTCATCCGAAGCATAATCCCGAATGAATCACATGTTTTAAGATCGAACTGGCCTTTTATGTGAATAAGGTCGCCTTTTACTTTTTTTATCGGATTGGTGTTTAACCCAGGTATAAGGTTATGTTTTTCCCATTTATGGGTCTTTCCTTTAAGTAATTCTAATTCGGCTACCGGTTGCCTGATCAGGAAAGTTCCAGTATTAAAACGACGCAGGGTGAGCTCCGAAGGAAAGGTCATCTGTCCGGCAAAGGGCATTCCGGGATATTCACCGCCTTTCATCCATGCAATCTGTATAACCCTGCCATCGCTTGCCGGGATGTTGCTCCAGGTTTGGGCACCATAATAGTTCTTGCCGAAATCGCTTTTCAGTCTGATGCTTTCAGGTGCGAAGGTTGTTCCATCAAATGACCCGATAACATAGCTTCCATCGCCTTCGAAAAGAATCCATTTCTTTTCATCGGGACGGTTGTTCACCTTCAATTCAATAAAATCGGGCGTTCCCCTGAAACCCGGAATATGGCTTACAAACTCCCAGTTAACCAGGTTGGTCGATTTGTAAAGCGATGTTCCCCTTTTGCGGTCGTCGTCATCGGGGCGGCGGTATAGCGCCATTATCCAGTGTTTGCCCGGGGCGTACCAAAATACTTTTGGCGACGATGCTTCGTCGGTTTCGTCGTATGGAATAATAGGGTTGCCGGCAAATTTTTGCCAGGTACGGCCGCGGTCGGTGCTGTATGCAATACGTTGCCCACACTGATGACTGGTATAAAATGCAACCATAGTTTTGTCGGATCCCCTCTGAACGGCCAGGACATTGTTATGATCAATTATCACACTGCCCGGCCCAGCGGTACAAAATTCCTGATCCTGCGAAAGGTTATCGGGAAATAGGGCAACCGGCAGGTGCTCCCAATGGATGAGGTTTTTGCTGACGGCATGGCCCCAGTGATAAAATCCTGGATCACTGCCTTTGGGATTGTATTGATAAAACAGATGGTATTCCCCATCGTAATAAACCAAGCCGCAAGGCTCGCCCATCCAGTTTCGTTCGGGGGTAAAATGATATTGTGGCCGATAGGTTTCGTTGTAATAGGTTCCTGTCCGTTGAGCCTGATTTGACAGGGAAATTCCAACAAAAAGAAATGCGAAAATCAACAGTTTCTTCATCATTCAAACATTTTCTTATGTGAAAGCTGCAAAGATATCAGATTTTAGGAAATCGTCCGGCCAAAGAAAAACAACACGATAGTATTTGATCGGGTTGCTTCCTTTTAAAAGTGATTTTCCTTGAATTTTAACAGAAAATCCTTAATTTCATGCACTTAAACAAATAGGATTAAGTATGAAAACTTCTTTTTGCTTTATTTTAGTGGCCTGCGTATTCTTAACCCTCTCTGTGTCAGCACAAAAAAAATCACAAATTATTGCAGCCGGTGCAAAAGTAGAAAAACTGGCCGATGGTTTCAGCTTTACCGAAGGGCCTGCTGTTGACAAACATGGTAACGTATATTTTACCGATCAGCCCAACAACAAAATACTGAAATGGTCGGTTGACGGAAATCTATCTGTATTTCATACCGATCCTGGTCGTGCCAACGGGCTATATTTTGACCTGAACGGCAACCTGCTATCCTGCTCCGATATGGATAACCAACTTTGGAGCATCGATATGACTGGAAACCACAAGGTTCTGGTAGCCGATTACAATGGCAAAAGGCTCAATGGGCCCAACGATTTATGGGTACATCCAAACGGGGGTATCTATTTTACCGATCCGCTGTATAAAAGGCCCTACTGGACACGCGATCCCGAAATGCAGCAAGACGGCGAACATGTATATTACCTTTCGCCCGACCGAAAAAAGTTGATCAGGGTTGACGAGAAACTGGTAAAACCCAACGGCATAATTGGAACGCCCGATGGGAAAAAACTCTATGTAGCCGACATTGGCGATAAAAAAACCTATGTGTACGATATAAATGCAGATGGTACACTTTCGAACCGGAAACTATTTTGTGAAATGGGCTCCGATGGAATGACCATCGATAATAAGGGAAATATTTATCTTACCGGGCGCGGGGTAACGGTTTTTAATCCGAAAGGCGAACAGATTGAGCATATACCGGTTGAGGCCAATTGGACCGCTAATGTTTGTTTTGGCGGGAAAGACATGAAGACCCTTTTCATTACCGCTTCGCAATACCTATATTCCATCAGGATGAAGGTAAAAGGCGTGCGTTAGGTTAGCGGTAGGAAGAACCAGGCAGTTTTATTTATAATTACGATTTGCGGCTGACATTTACAAATAGGTTGCCTGCCTGAATACCAGCACGACAATTGTCATTCCGGCGGGGGTTAGTTGGGCAGACATAACGCTTACAGATGATAGCAAAATGTTCAGTTTTCCATATCTGTATCACAGATCATTGGTGTGACGTTTCAATAAATCATTGTTAGGAGCGCAATTTTGGCAAAATATGTAAAGCATCCGCAACCTGCTCCGATGACCCGGGCTGAAACGACGAATTGATAAAATAGTGAATTATGAAACTAAATCTTACTTGTATAACTGTTATGGCAATCTTCCTGCTTTCCTGCGGGGGCAGTCAATCCGAAAAACCATTTTCTCTAAAGCAAATGGAGAAGAGACACACCTCGATTGCCGCATTAGCAAATGGGCAGGGATTTGCTGGTAATATCCTCAAAGTTACGCCTACTCAAGACCATCGAAACCTCATTATCTGGGAGGAAGGCGACGGGGGTGACTGGCAAAATGCCCGGTACCTGGTTTGCGAGGTTTGGCACAACAGCGATTTTGCAGGCATTGTAACCCTCAACTTTTTCAGGAAATCCGATTCGCAGGCGCAGATTGTTGCACAGGGCGGCGATGTAGCGGGTCGTGGAGCGGAAAGGCCGCGGATTTCAGCAAAAATCGGGGTGTTGCCCCTGCTGAAAACTAAAGTCGTTTTCCCGTTGAGCCACCTCGATGCCCAGAATATTTTTATGCAGCGTTTTCCGCGGCAATTAAAAGGCACCGTACTTGGAAACCGTATGACAACCGATGAAATTTCGAGGGTCGAAATCCATTTCGGGCCATATCAGGAACCTGGTTATATGCCTGTATTCGAGATAGCTTCGGTAGCGCTTTATCAGGAATTGCCCGAACCCTATCAACGGGAAGAAGTTCCGCTTGCCGATCGTTTCGGACAGTGGGCCCGTAAAGATTGGCCCGGAAAAACCATGAGTGAGGAGGAACTTAAAGCCCGGCTCGAAGGGCAGTTAGAGGAAGCTGATACCGCAACATTCCCCGAGGATTGGAGCCGCTTTGGAGGATGGAAAAATAAATATTTCGGTGCGTCGGGCTTTTTCCGGACACACCACGACGGGCAGCGCTGGTGGCTGGTCGATCCCGATGGTTATGCCTTCGTTTCCGTGGGTATCGATTGTATCAGGCCTGAGGCAACAGGTACATCTTCGGGGCAGGAAGACCTTTTCGAATGGCTCCCCGATGAAAACGACCCGATTTACAAACAGGTATATTCGAAGCGGGGCGAAATGACCCTGGTCGATTTCTATAAAATCAATTTTATCCGCATATTTGGGGAACAGTGGCGCGAAAAATGGGATAAAATTACCGCTGGTCAAATCCGTAAATTCGGCATCAATACGGTGGCAAATTGGTCTGATAATGCTTTTATGCGTTCGGCCAAAATTCCTTATGTATTGCCTATGGCAAATTTTCCTGCTACCAAAGTGATGCTGTTCAGGGATTTTCCCGATGTTTTTTCGGATGAATACCGGCAAAACTCCGTTCAGTTTGCTTCGCAACTCGAAAGCTATAAAAACGACCGGTACCTGATCGGTTATTTTCTCCGCAACGAACCCCACTGGGCTTTTGGCGCCCACGATATAGCTTTCGAAATGTTCGGGACCGACCAGGAATCAGTCTCAAAGGATACATTTATTGAATGGATTTCGGAGCGCTACAATCGTAATATCGAACATTTTAACAATTCGTGGGGACTCCGGCTTTCTGATTTTTCAGGATTGAAAGGGATGGTATTCAGGGAATATCCTTCTGATGGTTCAAAGGCCGATTTTAAGGCATTTTCGGAATTACTGGTTGCCCAATATGTAAACGTACCCTGCGATGAAGTGGAAAAAGTAGCCCCGAACCACCTGAACCTGGGCATGCGTTATGCCTGGATGAGTTCAGATTTGTTGTACAAGGCAGGCGAGCGATTTGATGTTTTCAGTATTAATGGCTATGGAAATCCAGGCCCTCCCGAAACGGCCGAAATAGCCCGGATAAGCGGTAAACCGGTAATGATCGGGGAGTTTCATTTCGGATCGGTTGACCGTGGCCTGCCTGCCAATGGCATCCAGGGAGCCGTTTCGCAAACCGAACGGGGAACTGCCTACCGATATTATGTGGAGCAAGGGTTTGCACGCCCCGAAATGGTTGGTATTCATTATTTTCAGTGGCTCGACCAGCCAATTTTTGGTCGCTTCGATGGTGAGAACTATAACATCGGTTTGTTCGATATCTGCAATAAACCATACGACGAACTGATTGA
>CAZMDP010000077.1:0-7258 GCA_964565015.1 uncultured Prolixibacteraceae bacterium
AATGTTATAACATTATGCGGATTATTTTATACGGTCAGTCAAATCTGTTACAGGTGGTAAAATTGCAATAAATTTCCCTCTTATTCAAAATCGAAGATTTATTTGTAAACTTTTTCAAAAAAATGATTGAAAATATTTGATATACAATATAGAAGTCTTACTTTTGCGCCCGATTTCAACAAGAAATAATGTCTAACTTATTAATTTATTATCAATTACATGACTGAAATTAAAAATGAAACCCTGGAAGTCCAGGAAAGTGTTGAAAATGTAGCACCCGTTACACAAGTTGAACCCACCTCGGAGGAAACTCCAGCTCCCGCTATTGCCAAAGTGGCAGAAGATACTCAGGATGAATTTGATTGGGACAGCCTCGAAGAAGGTCTCGACAATTACTCCAAAAAACGCAGAAACGAACTTGAAAATCTTTACAACAACACCTTAAATACCGTTCAGGAAAAAGAGGTTATTGAAGGTACAGTTATTTCGATGAACAAACGCGAAGTTGTGGTTGATATTGGCTACAAATCGGATGGTGTAGTAAGTTTGAACGAATTCAGGTACAATCCCGACCTGAAAGTAGGCGATAAGGTAGATGTATATATCGAAAGCCTTGAAGACAAAAAAGGCCAGATGTCGCTTTCGCATAAAAAAGCACGCGCAATGCGTTCGTGGGAGAAAATTAATCTTGCCTACGAAAACGATGAAATTATTAAAGGTTACATCAAATGCCGTACGAAAGGTGGTATGATTGTAGATGCCCTCGGTATCGAAGCGTTCCTTCCGGGCTCACAGATTGATGTTAAACCAATCCGCGACTATGATGTTTACGTTGGTAAGACTATGGAATTCAAAGTTGTTAAAATTAACCATGAATTCCGTAACGTAGTTGTATCGCACAAGGCTCTTATCGAAGCCGAACTTGAACTGCAGAAGAAAGAAATTATTTCGAAACTCGAAAAAGGCCAGGTACTCGAAGGAACAGTTAAAAATATCACATCTTACGGTGTATTTATTGATCTTGGCGGAGTTGACGGCCTTATTCATATTACCGACCTATCGTGGGGAAGAATTACACACCCGAACGAAATTGTTGAGCTTGACCAGAAACTTAACGTGGTTATCCTTGATTTCGACGATGATAAGAAACGTATTGCCCTCGGTCTGAAACAGCTTACCCCGCACCCATGGGATAAACTCGACGAAAACCTTAAAGTTGGCGATACGGTCAGAGGTAAAGTTGTAGTGTTGGCCGATTACGGTGCATTTGTTGAAATTGCTCCTGGTGTCGAAGGCCTTATCCATGTATCCGAAATGTCGTGGAGTCAGCACCTGCGTAGTGCTCAAGACTTTCTCAAAGTTGGCGATGAAGTTGAAGCACAGATACTTACCCTCGACCGTGACGAAAGAAAAATGTCACTTGGCATCAAACAATTGAAAAGCGATCCGTGGGAAAATATCGAAAGCCGTTTCGGACTTGGTACAAGCCACAAAGCAATCGTAAGGAATTTCACCAACTTTGGTGTATTTGTCGAAATTGAAGAAGGTGTTGACGGACTGATCCATATCAGCGACCTGAGTTGGACGAAAAAGATCAAACATCCATCTGAGTTTACCGGAATTGGCGAAGAAATCGAAGTGGTTGTTCTGGACATCGACAAAGAAAACCGCAGGCTCAGCCTCGGTCACAAACAACTTGAAGAAAACCCATGGGATGTTTTCGAAACCATTTTCACTCCCGACTCGGTTCACGAAGGAACTATCGTTGAGTTGATGGACAAGGGTGCAGTAATTGCCCTGCCTTATGGTGTAGAAGGTTTCGCTACTCCGCGTCATCTGGTTAAGGAAGATGGAAGCCAGGTAAAACTGGATGAAAAACTCGAATTCAAAGTAATCGAGTTCAACAAGTCGGCAAAGCGTATCATCGTTTCACACTCAAGGGTTTACGAAGACGAAAAACGCAACGAAGAAGCTTCGAAAAAGAAAGCAGAAAATAAAGCTGCCAAAAAGGCCATGAAGAACGTTACCGATAATGTTGAAAAAACAACCTTAGGCGACATCTCTGAACTGGCCGACCTTAAAAAGCAAATGGAAGCCGACGAGAAAAAAAGGTAGCAAAATTTAATGTTGTATTGAATACAATTTCGTAAATTGTACTCATGGTAGCAGAAGTAACAATTAATGAAAGTTACGCCCTCGTTAAAGTTTTGTCGGAAAAACTGGATGCAAGCAATGCGCCCGATCTCAAATCGGAATTTGTAGTTCTCAGTTCCCGTGGAATCAAAAACATTGTAGTCGATCTTTCGAATTGCAGATATTGCGATTCATCGGGGCTTCGTTCTATTCTTGTTGCAAACCGTTTGTGCGACGAAGCTATCGGAACGCTCATCATCACCGGGCTTCAACCCGATGTTGAAAATATTTTCCGGATTTCGATGCTTCATACCGTTCTTTTAATCACAAAAAGTGTTGAAGAGGCCGAAGAGCTCCTGAAAAAAAAGGAAAACCTTTAAACAACAAAGGTCGTCATGACTTTTGAAGTAACCATCCTTGGAAGCAGTTCGGCACTGCCAACATCTGAAAAATATCCTACCGCTCAGGTACTTAATGTATCTGGGCGGTTTTTTTTGATTGATTGTGGAGAGGGAACCCAAATACAGTTAAGACGATATAAGTTCAGTTTTGGAAAAATCAGGCATATATTCATCTCGCATCTTCACGGTGATCATTTTTATGGCCTGATGGGCCTGATTTCGACACGAAATTTACTTGGCCTCACCAGCGACCTGCATATTTATTCCCATTCCGACCTTCAGGCACTCCTTCAGCCCCAACTTAATTACATAAAAGGAGAAATGGGGTTTAAGGTTATATTTCATCCGCTCAATTTTAAAAGAGCGGAACTAATATATTCAGATAAAAAATGTGAAGTCTATTCCTTTCCTCTTAAACACAGTATTCCGGTTTGTGGTTTTATGTTCCGAGAAAAACAAGCCCAACCAAACATGAAAAAGGAAAAAATCGTTGAATTGAACATTCCGGTCAGCGCAATCAAAAAAATTAAAGAAGGCGAAGGCTTTACAAGCAGTGAAGGAAGATATTATACCCATTCTGAACTAACGACGCCAGCAGCAGAACCACGGTCCTATACCTTCTGCACCGACACCGTCCCCTATGAGCCTGCCGTTGAGGTTTACAAAAATACTAACCTTCTTTATCATGAATCAACATTTGCCGATGATATGAAAGATTGGGCAGCAAGGACTTTCCACTCAACAGCCCGCCAGGCTGCCGAAATTGCCCGTTTATCAAATGCCCATCGTCTATTAATCGGACATTTTTCGAACCGCTATAAAAATCCTGAAATCTTTCTGACAGAAGCAAAACAAGTGTTTGAAAATGTTGAAATAGCTGAAGAAGGAGTAAAATATCAGGTTATTTGAAATTTAACTGCCTGATATTATTCGAAGAACCTTTTATCAAAGTTTACAAGGTATAATTTTTCGGTTGGTCGTGTAAATGCCGTGTACAGCCACCTGTAAAAATCCATGTTCAACATTTCATTGGTTAAATACCCTGTATCAACAAAAACAGCGCGCCATTGACCACCCTGAGCCTTATGGCAGGTTATAGCATATGCGTATTTTACCTGAAGGGCATTAAAATAAGGATCGGCTTTAATTTTGTTCCATCGGTCGCGCTTATTTTTAATATCGGCATAATCTTCTGAAACCGAAAAAAATAACCGGTTATTGTCCTCCTGCGACATGGATGCAACTTCCATCTGGAGTGTATCAATCAGGATTTTACATTCAATTTCTACATCTACATAATCGATAAATCGGAGGCTAACATCGGCAAACCTGAAACCATGAATTTCTTCGTACCCAAAAATGTGCTGTATTTCAGCAATATCTCCATTTGCTATAAAATCTAAATCTTCCGATTGTGCAGACCAGTAATAATTGTTTTTAACTACCATCAAAAGATCTCCCCGGCTAATTGCTGAATCACGAAAAAGTATAGATGTCCTGATACCTTTATTATATAATATCGCTCTTTTATTTGATCTTGTCAGTACAATTGTTTCGAACATTCCATATTGATCGTAACACCATGCGATTTTCTTGATCAGTTAACCTCCCGTAATCCGCTCGATATCAGGGAAATTATCAAGTTCTATATGAAAATAATCGCTGCACTCTCCTTTCGAAATGTATTGCCTTACCGCCGTTGCATTAAACAGGATTCCCGATTCTTTCTCCTGGCGCACCACATCGGTAAGTTCTTTCTGGGTTACCTCGAAACCATATTGTTCGATTACCTCAAAATCAAGCGCAGGACTGACACTGAGGCCAACTGGGGGAAGCTGCGCTGTATCGCCCACAAGGATCAATCGGCAACCAGCGCCCGAATAAACATATTCAAGCAAATCATCGAGCAACCTTCCCGATCCGAATACGGAATTTTCAGAGGCCTGATTTGAAATCATCGAAGCTTCATCAACAATAAAAAAGGCCGATTTGTGTAAATTTCTATCAAGGACAAACTGACCTATTCCATCAACAGATGATTTTTGTCGGTAAATTTTTTTATGAATGGTTACCGAAGGTTTACCGGTGTAATTCATTAATACTTTAGCTGCCCTGCCTGTTGGCGCCATCAGGAACGAACCAATTTTTAAATGGTCGAGAACTTTTACCAGTCGGTTAATCATTGTAGTTTTTCCTGTGCCTGCAAATCCTTTAATTATAAATACTTTATCGTCGGCATCAGAAAGAATGAAATCTGCAAGAAATTTCATTAATTCAAACTGGCTTTCGGTCAATTGATAGTCAGGGTTTTCAGTCAGGATTTTAATAATATGATTTTTCAGCATACAAAGTAAAATAAATTAGGGCAAAGAAAGGTAAATGATTTTTTTTTATAATTTTGCCTTCACCGAAAATAACTTACTAAAAATATTAAAATGAGAACAGTAATTCAAGTCCTGCTTTTTGTTGCCGCCGTTGTGCTGGCTTATTTTATTTATGAAAGTATCAGAAAGCCCATTGATTTTGAGAAAGAAAGAAAAATTCGGTACGATGCGACCATAGAAAGGCTTAAAGATATCCGTAAAGCACAACTTGCGTTCAGAGAGGTACATGGAAGGTTTACAGGAGATTGGGATACACTGATCAATTTTGTTAAGTATGACTCACTCAGAATTGTACGCCGAATTGGGAACCTTACCGATAGCATGGTTGAGAAAGGCATCACTGAAAGAAAAGCTATGCAAATGGGGCTTATAATACGCGATACCATCAGGCAAAATGTACTTACCACTATTTTTGGCCCGGGTTACAATGCCGATGCATTGAAAATAATACCTGTACCTGATACAGTGGCTTATTTCACATTGGGTGCAACTGTTATAACAACAGGGTCGGGAATTAAGGTACCTGTATTCGAAGCTCGTGCCCACAACGATGTTATCCTTCGTGGACTCGACAAACAACTTGTAATTAATTTAAACGATCAACGTAGGGTTCAAAACAGATACCCTGGCCTTAAAGTAGGTTCGCTTACTGAAACCAACAATAACGCAGGTAACTGGGAATAAAAACCGAATGCAGGAACTTCGTTTTCAGGATAATTCGTTTAGCCTGAATAATTCTCAAAAATATAATCTATCCATTCAGGTAAGCCTGGATGGATTTTCCTTTTTAATGCAGGATAGCGTTACAAAGAGTTTCTGTTATTTATCACATACCCCTTATTGTCTGTCGGGCGAATACGGACTTTTAAAAAAAACAACCGAATTATTAAAATTAAACGGACTTACCAATACTCAATTCAATTCCACAACTATCCTTATTGGTAACAATACGCTGAGACTAATACCTTCAGCCTTTTCAAACGAAAAAAACATTAAGCAATTACCTGGCTTCAGATCAAAAGAACTTAAAGATCGAAAGTTAATAGTTTCGCCGCTCACAGGTAAGTACCAGCTGCTTTTTTTGATGGCTTCCGAATTGTATGACATTTTTGCCCAATTATTTCCAGGCAGCGTTTTTATGCATGAAATACAGTCTGTTATCAATTTAAATTTACGCAACAATACATCCAGTTCGATTTTGGTTGATTGCATTGTTCATAACCAGTTTAATTTAATTTCCGTTGTTAATGATTCCGAAATTCTTTTTCTAAATTCATTTAATGTCAGTAATCGCAGTGATATTTTATATTACTTAGCTTCGGTTCTTGAATCGTATCCTGGTTCAGAATATGAAATCAATTTTTCAGGTACTATTAATGAAGTTGATTATTTATTTTTATCGGATTACTTGAAAAATTCAAAAATACGAACCATCCGAAATACAAAACTGAATTAATTATTGCTCTATAATTTTCCACAACAGCGAATAACACCATTACTTGCATTTCACGATGAATGAGAATTATTGGAGGTACATATAAAGGCAGGATTTTTAATCCCGGAAAACAATTTAAAGCCAGGCCAACCACCGATTTTGCCAAAGAAAATCTTTTCAATATTCTTGAGAATAGAATTCATTGGGAAGAAACTGAAGCGCTTGATCTTTTTTCGGGAACTGGCAGTATCAGTTATGAGTTGATAAGCAGGGGCTGCCGTGAAGTAACCGCGGTAGAGATCAATTTCCGTCATTACAGATATATAACCGAAGTAAAGTCAACACTAAAAATTGGCAACCTTTCGGTTATCAAAGATGATGTATTTCATTTTGTACAAAAAATTAGAAAAACATATAACCTTATTTTTGCAGATCCACCATTCGATCTGAAAAATTTCAATGATGTACCGAATAAAATACTTGAATCGGGGATACTTCATCCTGAAGGACTTTTAATCGTTGAACACAACAAGAACCAACATTTCGGGCACTTACCACAGTTTACCGAAATCAGAACATATGGGAGTGTTAATTTTAGTTTTTTTAAACCTGCACGAACAGAATTTATTTCATAAAATATGAGATTTTTTCGGGTTAACTATTGTACGAAACAAAACATATCCTATCTTTGCAGCGCTTTTTAGAAATAAATATTTCGGTTAAAGCAAAGCGTTCAGAATATTTTGAATAAGCACTACAGTTGGTTAGAATATCGGCCTGTCATCTCGCCTCAGGCGAGACGGGTTCGAGGCAACCAACAAAAGTTTGAAAAATATTTGGTGCGGTAGTTCAGTTGGTTAGAATATCGGCCTGTCATCTCGCCTCAGGCGAGACGGGTTCGAGGC
>CAZMDP010000077.1:7358-7445 GCA_964565015.1 uncultured Prolixibacteraceae bacterium
AAGTTTGAAAAATATTTGGTGCGGTAGTTCAGTTGGTTAGAATATCGGCCTGTCACGCCGAGGGTCGCGGGTTCGAGTCCCGTCCGC
>CAZMDP010000078.1:0-7402 GCA_964565015.1 uncultured Prolixibacteraceae bacterium
TTTTATCTTCAGAAAAAAAAAGGTTATTATGAATGTTAAATTTTCAATAACCCCCTTTCATTTTTTAAAGAATATTTTCTTTATCTGTAATTTACTCCCTATTTTTACAACACGAAAACTTAGAAAATGACAGGAAAGAGAAATATTGAAAAACATCAGGTAAAAGTGCCTGAGCACTCCATCAGGAGGCTGTCTGTTTATCTCCGGTATCTATATGGCGCCAGGGAAAACAGTCAGTTCAATGTTTCGGCACCTGCCATGGCCAAAGAACTCGGTTACGATCCAACCCAAATTGTAAAAGACCTTGCACTTACAGGCATTAAAGGAAAACCGAGGGCCGGATATAATACCTACGAACTTATTCAGGCGATTGAAGATTACCTTAATTTCGACAAAACAAACCGTGCTTTTCTGGTTGGTGTGGGCCATCTGGGCAGTGCGCTTATTGCTTATCCACAGCTCGAAAGTTTCGGACTAAAGATTGTCGCCGGGTTCGATACCGACAGCCAAAAAACCGGTAAGCTTATTAACAGGATAAATATCCTTCCTGTGGCACAATTACCTGAGCTTGCCCAACGGCTTAAAGTGGAAATCGGTATTTTGACCACTCCTGCCGAAGCCGCTCAGCAGGCTGCAAACCTCATGATCGACAGTGGAATAAAAGCCATCTGGAATTTTGCGCCTATTAACCTTAAAGTACCCGAACATATCATCGTCCAAAATACATCGATGTATTCCAATGTAGCCATTATGCTGAAAAAGCTTCAACTCTCGAAGCAAAATCAATAATCATTTTTGAAAACCCGAAAAATTTAAAGTCATGAAAGCAACAGAAAAAATCAGGATCAAAGCCCGCACTTATTTAAAGAATTATTTCTTTATTAATTTATTTGCAGTAGAAAAACCTATCCCTGAAAAAGAGCAAACAGATAGCTTTAATAACGGAGCCGAAGAAAACTGCTCGCTAAATTTTGAAGAATATAAAGAGCTTTATATGACCCGTTGCAGGTGGTCATAAAAACATGAATTTCGGCATTTGGGGCAGATTGGCTATTTTTGCCCTTTAAATGGCCAAAATGAATAATAAATTTGCTGAAATCATCGCAGAAAGACTGGGCATTAAGTGTGTCCAGGCCGACCAAACTATTGCATTGCTTGATGAAGGTTGTACTGTTCCGTTTATAGCAAGGTACAGAAAAGAAAAAACCGGAAGCCTTGATGAAGTTACCATTTCCGCTATAAAGGAATTGTACCTGAAACTTGAAGAGCTCGAAAAACGCAGGCAGTTCATATTATCGGCTATTGATGAGCAAAACCAACTCACGCCCGAACTCAGAAAAAAGATCGAAGAATGTTATGATGCTGCCCAACTTGAAGATTTGTACCTCCCATACAAGCCAAAACGGCGCACCCGCGCGGCCATTGCCCGCGAAAACGGACTTGAACCGCTCGCAAAAATATTAATGGCGCAATATGAAAAATCTCCGGAAAACAGAGCGGCAGCGTTCATAAACGACAAAATTGATAGCGTGGAGGCAGCTCTTTCGGGAGCCCGCGATATTATTGCCGAATGGATTAATGAAAATGATAAGGCAAGGAATATTGTACGCAGCAATTTTCGAAAAAGTGCTGTCATTCAGTCGAAAGTAATCAAAGATAAGGAAACGGAGGGCATCAAATACAAAGACTACTTTGACTGGAGCGAACCCTTGAAGAAATGCCCATCGCACCGCTTACTTGCCATGCGAAGGGGTGAAACCGAGGGTTACCTGAGGGTTTCAATAACCTGCGATACCCAACAGGTAACGGATCAGCTTCATGGCTTATTCGTTAAAAGCTATAATGCCTCGGCCGAACAGGTAAAAATGGCCATTGACGATAGCTTGAAGCGATTGATCCTTCCGTCGATCGAAACTGAATTTGCCAATCTTTCGAAAGAGCAGGCCGATAGGGAAGCTATAGGAGTTTTTGCCGAAAATTTAAGGCAATTGCTCCTGGCACCACCGTTGGGCCAATGCAGGGTGTTGGCCATCGATCCCGGATATCGTACAGGCTGCAAAGTGGTTTGCCTCGACCGTCAGGGGAATCTGCTGCACAACGAAACCATCTATCCACACCCGCCGCAAAACGATAAAAAACTTGCCGCAAAAAAGTTAACCTCGATGGTTGAGGCCTATCAGATTGAAGCCATAGCTATCGGTAACGGAACAGCAAGCCGCGAAACCGAACATTTTGTAAAAAATCTTCGTTACGATCGAGAACTGAAAGTTTTTGTTGTCAGCGAAGATGGAGCTTCGGTTTATTCAGCATCATCAATTGCCCGCGAAGAGTTTCCGCAATACGATGTAACCGTAAGGGGAGCTGTTTCAATAGGCAGGCGGTTGATGGACCCACTCGCCGAATTGGTTAAAATCGATCCTAAAAGTATCGGGGTTGGGCAATATCAGCACGATGTTGACCAGAAAGAACTTAAAAACAGCCTCGACAGGGTAGTTGAGTCTGCTGTTAACAGTGTAGGGGTAAACGTCAATACTGCCAGTGTACCTCTATTGACCTATATCTCAGGATTGGGGCCCCAGCTTGCCAAAAATATTGTTGAATACAGAAAAGAAAACGGACCTTTTAATTCGAGGGAAGATCTGAAAAAAGTACCCAGGATGGGGGCAAAAGCATTTGAGCAATCAGCCGGTTTTTTAAGGATTCCTGAATCGGAAAATCCGCTTGATAATTCGGCCGTACATCCTGAATCGTATTACATAGTGCAGTCAATTGCAGCCGATCTGAAATGCGAAATCAGTAACCTGGTAAAAAACAATGATTTGATTAACAGCATCGATTTCGGGAAATATGTGAATGTAAATGTCGGGTTACCCACATTGAACGACATAAGGAATGAATTGCTCAAACCAGGGAGAGACCCGCGCACAACAATAAAAGTATTCGAATTCGCAGAGGGAATATTCAGGATTGAAGATCTTGTTCCCGGAATGGTCTTACCCGGTATAGTTAACAACATAACAAAATTTGGTGCTTTTGTTGATATCGGGGTCAAACAATCAGGGCTGGTGCACCTTTCAGAAATGGCCGATCGTTTTATTTCAGACCCGAATGAAATAGTAAAACTTCACCAACATGTATTGGTGAAGGTACTCGAAGTGGACATTCAACGAAAAAGGATACAATTATCCCTTAAACAGGTCAAATAAAAACTGAAAGAAATATTATTCTTCGTCTTCGTCTTCGTCAAACTCCTGTTCGAATTCCATTTCGAGGAATTCCTCAGCCTCTTCAATTAATTGAGCAACAAGTTCTTCATTATCAGGCTCCTCATCAATCCAATGAATTTTCTGATTGCTCCAGAAATCATCAATATCACTTTCGATGATGAAACGCGGGTTTTCGTTATGAACAACATAAATCGATTCGGGTGCCTGAAGTGAATTGTCGGCTAAAAGAAATTTCGGTAACATGTTTTTTCTTTTTTGGTTATCAAACAAATGTAAGGTTTTTTTGAAAGGGGAACCGCATTTCGTTTCAACAATAAAAAATTTAATACAGCCTTATACCAGAGTTTAAAATATACATCTTACCACCCGGGAAGGAAGTTCAATCCGAATGACCGGTTATGCCATCCCCCGTTCTGAAATGGTATCGCATAATAAGGCTCAACAATGAGCGCACCCAGAACATTTATCCTCAACGATGCGCCTGCACTGAAAATTGGGGTACGGACATCGAAATCTTTTGGGTTCCATATTATCTTTACTTTATCGCCTCTATTCCAGGCTACGCCACTGTCGAAAAACAGGTTCAGGTCGCTCAGCAGCCATTTCGATTCGATCAATGATAACCTTTTCGGACCTGTAAACGGTAGCCTGAGCTCGATATTTCCAACAATTGCTTTTGATCCGCTCATATGGGAATAATTGAACATCCCCGACCCTGCAAAACTTGTATTGTAAAACGACACATTTTCGTACCCACGGACAAGCCACGGATAACCTAAGTAAATGGGCAATACCAGATCGGTTTCGGAATCTTTTCCATATCGCCCATAATGATAGATCCTGGTTGCCAGGGTAAAGGGTCTGAGATTAAAGTATCGGCGGTGATCGGCCAAACCTGTAAAAAATCCAACTGCTCCAAAATATTTCTCAATCTGATATCGCGACCGCTGTCCTCTGAGTGGCGACGTGAGGCCAAAAAATGAATTATCGTGCACGTAGGCCAGGTCGATTTTCTGATAATTGTTCCCTTTGGGCACTGGCATACGCTCTTTCTTTACTCCGATACTGAAGCCGAAATCATCCAGGTAATTGTTGTACCTGTCGAGCCTGTAATAGTACCACGATGAGGAAATGCCTGCCTCAATGCGCCGGGTTTGAGAAAGGGTATGGAAAGAAAACAGGGCAATCTGGTCTTCGAACATTCGAAGATAATCGAGTACAAGGTTAATAACAGGTAAAGTAAATTCCCCTTGACTATTCTTTATGGTAATTGAATCGGGTTTAAAAAACATATTTCCGGCACGGTAAGGAATGTGCGAAGCGGTTGCACCCCATTTAATCCTTCTGGTCTGGTTTATGTATGCAACCTGTCCTCCGAAATCATAAATTTCGCCATTAAGGGCCAATACGGAATAGAGCTGGTTATTACCCACTATATCGCTGAAAATCATATTCACACTACCTCCCATGTTGTTGTTGTAGTATCGGCCCGATGTAATTCCGATATTTGCTGTATTCGAAATGTAATCGAGTTTGAACCGGGGCCGGTAGGGAACCTGAATAAACGAATCTGGTGGAAATATAATTTTCTGATCGGTGCGGTTATAAAGGGCACTGTCAACAATATTACCGGCCAAATGGCGAAGTGGTGGAAGGGTTGCTGCTTCCATATCAAACAACCTTCTGTCAACCGGTTCAACTTTGAATTGCTCAGGCGAAGCGATGTATATGTCGTAATTCTTTTTGAAATAGTGTGTATAAGAAATCTTGCCATTATTTCGCGAAACACTGATTGCAGGAGAAAAATGGGTTATCCCGCTGATTCCTGTCCTGAATTTTGTCATCCTGAAAACACTATCCAGTTCGAGATCGTAACGAAATAAATTTCTGAAACCATCGGTGTTCGAAATAAAATAAACAGAACGTCCGTCGGCCGAGAAGCGGGGATTCAGGTTATCGGCACCGGGAAAAACATCCAGCTCACGTATTTCATTTGTTTCGGTATCCAGAATTTGAATTGAAAACGAGAACTTTTTCGATGGCAGGTTATTATTAACCTTTTCGGCCGAAAAAACGATCAACCTGCTATCAGGCGACCAGTCGGGATGTATTTCGGCAAAAAAGGTATCGGTCAAACGTGTGATTTTTTCAGATTCCAGATCATACCTATACAAATCACTTATACCGTCAACAAGTCCTGAGAAAACAATGTATCTGCCGCAAGGTGACCATTCGGGGTTGGTAAATGACGCAATATGGCCAAAATCAATTTCACGCGTGATTCTGCCCCTTTTCACATCGGCAATAGCCAATCGGTTTTTACCCTTTCTGAAGACAACAAAACCATATTGCCTGCTATCGGGCGACCAGGTACCACCCGTTTCAATAAAACTGAAATCGTCGATATCAAAATTCCGGTTTATGCTGGATATTTTCCGGATAATTCTGCCGCTTTTGGCATCTGCCAGATAAAGATCGAGGCTAAGTACATCCCTCTCCGAAAAAAAAGCTATGATTTTTCCATCGGGGCTTAAAGACGGCGAAAGATTCAACCTGCCAGCATTTTTTTCAGATAGTATTCTGCTACCCGGAATATATTCTGTTGAATCGCTGATAAACGGATTGAAATGGGTTTCCATCGAACTTTTCCACATTCCCGAAAGCGTTTTTGAGTTGAACCCGAGAATGTTCTCCAACGCTTTATCGACCCCTACCCTTGCAGCTTCGAGAAAAAGGGGTATTATCAACGAATCGCCCCAGGTTTTGCCCACCATAGCATAGAAAGCATGACCGTAACGATATGGGAAGTATCTCGAACCGGATGACAATTGCCTGATTTCTGGAAAATCGTCGTTTATCAGGGCGTCGCGCATCCACATGGCCGTGTGTGGATCGACACTGCCTATCGAGTAATATTCGGCCATCCCTTCGACCATCCATAACGGAAGGTTACGAATGGAAAACCTTCGTGCAGTGTCGGACCTGAGCAACTTATTAAACTGAAAAGCGTGAACCAACTCATGACCCAATACATGGTCGGTTTGCGCCATGGTTGGGGCTACGGGCATGATAACGCGGTTCTTCAACGATTCTGTAACCCCACCGGTACTGGTCCCTACCATGTCGCTGATTGCATTGGTCTGCTGAAAATCGGAATGATTGGCGTAAAGAATGATGGGATTTCGGTTTTGAAAAGTATCTCGAAAAAATCGCTGGTGAATTAAATACCACTCTTCGGCCCGGTTTGCAAAATTTTTCAGGAGGGTATCGTTTGTGAGGTTATGGTATATCTCATAATTCGGAGTATTGACTACATCGAACCTGAAAGATTTGTAGCCGGGCTTATTTCGTCCAAAATACTGAGATGCTGCCAAAAAAGGCAAACAAAGCAGCAAAACCAATAATTTGTATCTCAACCTGATGTCAAAGTTTCTCATAGGACTTGCCTCCATTATCAGCAATTTATTCACTCAAAAAACTCTGCTAATTAGAACACCCACCGCTACAAGTTGGTTTCAATAAATAAAAATTGTTTATCGGATGACAGTGTTGAGTAAACAAAACTTATGCCATACAGCCTAAAGAAATACAAATCCGACAGATTTTTTTATGCTTATTGGACAAAAAATGAATGACTTGCGAATTAATCCGTTCGAAATAATCTTCAACCCTTTAGTTCGACCACTGTAATACCAGCTCCGCCAAACTGCACATGTTCATCCCTGAAAGAAGCAACCATAGGTTCCGCTTTCAGAAAATTGCGTATCATCTCCTTAAGGATACCATACCCTTTTCCGTGTAGTATGCGAAGTTGCTTCACTTCAAACATAACCGCTTCATCGATCATGGCCTGTACCTTAGACAATGCTTCTTCGGCCCGCATGCCGCGCAGGTCGATTTCCGATTTGAAATTCATGCGGCGCTCGCTGAAGTCGAGGGTCAGCGACAAGCCCGATCTTCCTGACTTTCGTTTAACATTCCGGGCTTCGTTGCCACTTATTTTTTCGATGTTGTTCAGCGGGATGGTCATCAATAGGTTTCCCAGGGCAACAACAGCCGTTTTTTCATTGAAATCAACCAACTCGCCTATATTATCCTGCCCGGCAATACGCACTTTGTCGCCTTTTTCAAGTATTGGTTTTTCGATGGCCACATTCATTTTTTCCGCCTTGTCG
>CAZMDP010000079.1:0-7377 GCA_964565015.1 uncultured Prolixibacteraceae bacterium
TTTGAAGCAGGTCAGATAAATGATAATTTAAAGAAATCTTTAGCATCCGGTTTACTGGAAAAAGCACCGCCAACATGGACTCAACTTGAAACAGCATCGGATATGGAGTTTGGGCAATTGGGTGGTTATGGATACTCTGCAATCATAGTTGAATTCCTGATTGATACATTTGGTTTCGACAAGTTGGTTTTATTGATAAAAGAGCCTGAGAAAATTGAATCAATATATGGTTTATCGAAAGATACCCTGGAAACAGAATGGATTAAGTATTTAACGAACAAATAGATTGAATTATAACAGGAATTACAGATACATCGCCAATGTGTATGCAGTAATCAGAAAAGATTTGGAAAAGACTTCAGTTACGAGGCAAACAAATAAAAATAACTGAAAAAAAATAAATAATTATTGAATAACAATAAATATATATTATCTTTGCCCCATAAATTTAAATCGAAAAGTGATGGGTAAAACAAACAACTACGTATTTATAGGCTTACATGTTGTGGCCTGGATCATTTTTGTGGGCTTGTGTATCGAAGCAGGTGCCCTGATTGTAAACTTTGTTTATAGTCTTTTTAAGCCCGAAATTGTGGGTAATCTTTACCAAAAGCTTAATTTGAGCAGTATGTATCATCAAAGCCAATGGGCCTATTTCGGTATGTATGGTTTCATAATTTTAATTGCTGTTCTTAAAGCAGTACTTTTCTACCTTGTGATTCAGTTACTTCTCAAATTAGATTTATCGAAACCGTTTAGCAGTTTTGCTGCCCATAAGATTTCAAAAATCAGTCATTTTACCTTCTTAATTGGAATTTTGAGTTTTATTGCGCGGGAAACAACAAAAAATTTATCACATCGGGGTTACGAGATTGATAAACTCAGCCAGTTTTGGGTTGATAGTCAGGCATTTATTTTGATGGCCGCTGTGATCTATGTTATTGCGGCTATATTCAAAAAAGGAGTAGAACTTCAAAACGAAAACGATTTAACGGTTTAGAGTATGGCAATAGTAGTTAATTTGGATGTTGTTATGGCTAAACGAAAAATATCGCTTAACGAGCTTTCCGACAAAGTCGGGTTGACTTTATCGAACCTTTCCATATTGAAAACCGGAAAAGCAAAGGCAATCAGGTTTAGCACGCTTGAATCAATTTGTAAGGTACTGGATTGCCAGCCCGGCGACATCCTGGAATATGTCAAAGATTAGTAAAGGATAACGAATCGCTGATACCTCTGCCAGGTAGGCGTAAAGTATTCGGAAGGCAGTAAATGCTAAAATTGAAATTTATGTATAGAAGTGGGTTGCCTGATTTTTTCCATACGATTCTGTAAATCGTTTCAAAATATGAATATTATTGTATTTTTATATTTAAAGAACTTCATATTTGGGTATAGTTATGAAAAAAAGTTTTATTGGGTTGTTGTGTGCTATTTTTCTAATTGCCATTTCATCGTGCAAAAGCGATAAGCCTGGTGGCAATTTAAACATCAGTTTGAACCAGAACTGGGAATTTTCAGAATCAGGTTCTGAGGTGTGGATGCCAGCTAAAGTTCCGGGAACTGTCCATGCCGACTTATTGGCAAACGGCGTTATTGAAGATCCGCATTACCGCCTGAATGAAAGCAATGTTCAATGGATCGAAAACAAGGATTGGATATACAGAACAAAATTCATCGTTGACGATAATCTGTTGCAGCACAATGTGGTAGAATTGATTTTTGAGGGGCTCGACACCTATGCAGATGTTTACCTGAACAATAACCTCATACTCGAAGCCGATAATATGTTTATAGCCCACCAGGTCGATGTCAAAAACTACCTGAAAGCTGGAGAAAATGAATTACGGGTATTTTTTCATTCGCCGGTCGAAAAAGGTATGGAAAAGCTCACCAAACTCAACTACCTGCTACCAGCCACCAATGAACAGGCTCCCGAGGGGAAGCGAACCAATATTTTTACCCGGAAAGCTCCTTTTCATTATGGCTGGGACTGGGGCCCTCGGTTGGTTACATCGGGGATATGGAGGAATGTATCCTTAAATGCTTACGATTTTGCCAAAATCGAAAACGTTTATGTGCAGACTACCAAAATCGAAGACAATAAAGCAAAGCATTCGGGTTATGCCGAAATAGAGGTTGAGTCGGAAGGCGAATATATGCTGAACCTATTCATTGATAACCGGACTAAAAAAGTGAACAAACGCGTTGATTTGAAGCCAGGAACGCAAAAAGTTGAATTTGATTTCGAAATTGAAAACCCAAAACTCTGGTGGAGCAATGGTCTTGGTGAGCCCCATCTTTACGATTTCGTGTTCAACCTCTCGAAAGGCAGGCAGGTTATCGACCGCAAAGAACTGGCCTTTGGTGTTCGTACCCTTGAATTGGTGCAGGAACCCGACGAAACAGACCGTTCGTTCTATTTCAGGCTCAACGGCGTACCCGTATTTATGAAGGGCGCCAATGTTATACCGTCAAATACTTTAACCCCATCGGTTTCGGAAGAAACTTACCGCAGGTTGATAAAAAATGCTGTGGATGCAAACATGAATATGCTCAGGGTATGGGGAGGCGCTATTTACGAAGAAGACCTGTTCTACGAATTGTGCGACCGGAACGGAATCCTCGTCTGGCAGGATTTTATGTTTGCCTGTGCTCTGCAACCCGGCGATGAAGCCCACCTCGAAAACATCAGAAAAGAAGCCGAATACAACGTTAAGCGCCTAAGGAACCATGCCTGTATTGCCCTTTGGTGCGGCAACAACGAAAACCTGCACGGCTGGCACCATTGGGGCTGGAAAGAGAGTTTTGAACCCGAAGTGCGCGATTTTGTGTGGAGGACTTATGAGCGTATTTTTTATGAAATACTACCATCGGCGGTCAAAAAGTACGATCCGAAAACGGAATACTGGTCATCATCGCCTACAGCTTATGGCGATATGCTGGCCGACAGAAAATCGGGCGATGAGCACGACTGGACAGTCTGGTTCGGGCAACAGCCTTTTTCGAATTACGAAAAAAATGTACCACGCTTTGTGAGCGAATACGGTTTACAGGCTTTCCCGTCGATGCACACCATTCGCCAATTTTCTGAAGAGGGCGATTGGGATATCCATTCGGAAGTGATGAGGCACAGGCAGCGGAGCAATATGAATTGGGTAAGTCCGGGTTTCAATGGAAACGATATGATAAAATGGTACATGGAAAAATACTATAAAGTCCCCGATAGCTTTGAGGATTTTGTTTATGTAAGCCAGCTGCTCCATGCACTGGCATATAAAACAGCCATTGAAGCACACCGCAGAAACATGCCCCATTGTATGGGTTCGCTTTACTGGCAGCTGAACGACAGCTGGCCAACCATTTCGTGGGCTACGGTCGATTATTATGGCCGGTGGAAAGCCTCTCATTATGCCGTGCGCGATGCCAATGCGGCATTTATGCTTTCGCCAACGGTTGAAGACGACAAACTGGTGGTTTATGCAGTAAACGATCGGCTTAGTGAGATTAATGGTGATTTCCACATTGCGCTGATCAGTTTTTATGGCGATACCCTGTATTCATTCAATACCGGAGTGAGGGTGCAGCCCAACCAATCGTCGAAGATTTTTACCAAAGCTATTGATGAATTGAGTGAAAAAGGTTTCGACAAGAGCAAGGTAGCAATACATGTGGTTTTGAAAAACGGTAACGAGCCAAAAGCCGAAAACCTTTACTATTTTGTTACCCCTAAAGAATTGGAACTTCCCGGCGCAAATGTTACTGTTTCGGCCCGGAAAACCAGTACAGGTTACGAAATACAGCTCACGTCCGACGTTCTGGTGAAGAATTTATTTATCGATACCGCAATGCCCGATCTGTTTTTTAGCGATAATTATTTTGATCTGCTCCCTGGCCAATCGAAAATAATTCAGGCAGTTACAACCGGAGAATTAAACGTTGAAAATGATTTTGTGCTGAAATATCTTAATCAATTGAAATAAAAAAAACGCAGGTCATTTAAGGGAATGCATGTTAGCGAAGTATCTTAAAACAATAACAACTATGATAAGCCAACTTTTAAAAGTTGTTCTTATCGCATTGTTATTCAATACTGCACATATATCCTATGCACAGAAAATGCCCGAAACCTATTTTGAGCATAACCATGGTAAGCTCGAATATGGCTTATTTGTGCCTGAGAATTACGATCCTGCAAAGAAATATCCGCTGGTAATGTATTTGCATGGATGGGGCAACAATCATACAGTTTACCTGAACTTTTACATTAAAGATATTCAGCGCAAAAACCCATGTTTTGTTTATACCCCAAAAACCCCGGTTGAATGGGGCGATTGGAGCGGATGGAGCTGGGATGGGACTGGATTTTCTGACCTTTCTCTACCCACACAGGCGGCAATTAAGGTACTCGATAGCTTGATTTCGAAGTATTCAATCGACCCTGGCCGGTTGTATGTA
This sequence comes from uncultured Prolixibacteraceae bacterium, assembly GCA_964565015.1. Classification (GTDB taxonomy): domain Bacteria; phylum Bacteroidota; class Bacteroidia; order Bacteroidales; family Prolixibacteraceae; genus UBA1413. The sequence continues at coordinate 4,459 of CAZMDP010000079.1, forward strand.
TATGGTATTTCGATGGGCGGTGAAGGTGTGTTCGATTTATTGCACAAAATGCCACATAAATTCGCTGCCGGAATTTCAATCTGCGGGGGTGGTTTTGCCCATTGGGCCGATAAAATATCGTTAACTCCGTTGTGGATGTTTCATGGCAGCGACGACGAAATTAACCCACCCGACCTTACAGAACGTGTGTATAATAAATTAGTGGAATCAGGCGCTACCCGAATGCGTTACACCAACTATCCCGGCTATGGCCATGATATATGGGACAAAGCAGAGTCTGAACCATCGTTTTATGACTGGATGTTTACTTTCAGAAAGAATCAGACGAAATATTCATCCCCACAGGGTAAGATAAGTTTGTCAGGCACTGTAAGCAATAAAATTCACCTGAAATGGAACGATATTAACAACGATTCGGCCAATTCCGATAAAATCTGGTATTACAACATTTATAATTCGCAGGGCTTAATGGCAACAGTTGAGCGCAATGTTACACAATACAGTGTTACCCCATTCATCAAAACCGATTCATTTAAAATACAGGCGGTTAATTATCATTTTGAAAAATCGGGGTTCTCAAATGTATTGCAGTTTAAGGATGGAAAGTTGGTTATTTCAGACCATTAAATTACCAATTAAGTGGGCAATTAGCTAGTAATTGAACTTAAATTGCATATTCCTAATGTTAACCATAGTTAAGACCCGGCTTCAGTCCAATCATATATCCTGCAAAATAAAGAAAGAAAGCTGCCTCGATAGCGATGGCAGCCTTCTGATTGTATTAATGATTATGGCCTTCATGACCTTTCTTATCCTTACCGGTTTCGGTACGATCATATTTGCAGCAAGCCGGAAGTTTGTCGTAAACTTCGTCTTTGGCTTTGTGGTGCGGTGTGTCATGCCCCACTTTGGCAACCGCGACTTCAATTTTGTCGGTGCTCGTTTTGGCATCGTCAAATGTCACTTCAAGAACTTTGGTCTCTTTATTCCAGTCTGCTTTAGACACACCACCCACCGAATTTGCGGCCTTTTCTATGCGGGTTTCGCACATTCCGCAATTGCCTTTCACTGTGAATTTTTCTGTTTTCTCTCCGGCAAATACCGTGAATGTTCCCATTACGAACAATACTACTAAACCTAAAGCTTTTGTTTTCATCTTTTAAACTTTTAAATGGTTAATATATAGTTATTCAATGATTGTGTTCTGCTGAACGAATACTTTGATTGTCAGCAGTTTTAAATATTCTTTGTCCTTTGCGGTAGGTTTGTTTTACCTCACCGCAGCGTAACATCATATCTCCAAAGTAGGGATTCAGAATTTCATCAGATTCACTTAACCAGAAAGCGCCTTTATCGTCAAATGCCATAGGGCAAAATTGTTTGTATGCACTGTCCATTTCCAGCCCAAATGATTCCGTGGTTTCCAGCATAGCTTCGGAAAGAATATTGAAATGCTCCCGCTGTTTTTCAATATCTGAAGTTTCGGTGATCTTTTCAGCTGCGCCCTTTAACTGTTTATGCAAAGCCATCCAAAGGTGGTGGGCATCACCTTCCAATAATGCCATATCAACTTTAGCGAGTGAACCAGTGATTTTCCCGGCGACTTTCCGGGAAGTTTCCGCGTTGTCGTTTACCAGCGCCTTTTCCACATCGAAATAAGCTTTGGCTACTGCGGTAATTTGTTCGCGAAAAGCCTGTGATACATCCATCGTTTTGCTTTCGGGCCGCATCATCATACTATACTTTCCTGCCAGTTGAGCGGCTGCGTCAATACTGAAAGCGCCGTTTACCACAATTATTTCTCCTTCGGTTAACCCGCCCTCAACCAGGTAATAATCACCCAAAGAGGAGCCAATGGTAATTTCCCGCATTTCATAAGTGGGAGTCTCCGTATGGGGCAAATTCACATAAACTATCGAACGTTTTCCAGTCCAGAGCAGTGCTGTGTTAGGAATCACCAACGCTTTTTCTTTAACCGGCAATACTGCTTTAACCTTTGCATTTACAAACATTTCGGGTTTTAATAAGCGCTGTGGATTATTTACTTCGGCTCTTACCGATGCTGTTCTGGTTTGCGGATTGATGAACGGGTCGATAAAAGAAATAGTAGAGTTAAATTCTTTTCCCGGAACTGAAGTTACTGTAAAAGTTAACCTCTGGCCATTTTTCAAAAATGGCAGATCGCTCTCATAGGCATCCAACATAACCCAAACCTGGCTAAGGTCGGTAATTTCAAAAAGTACCGAGCCTTTGTTTATATAGTCACCCCGGGTGACATTGCGCCGAATTACTACTCCTGACATATCAGCATAGACATCAAACTCAGTAATTACATGCCCATTGTTCTCAATCTCGGCTATTTGAGTATCGGTGATTTTCCAAAGACGTAATTTTTCCCTGGCAGCATGATAAAGGCCGGGGTTAATTTCCTTAAATCGGGCCGCTTCTGTCAATTCTTTCTGGGCAGTAATTAACTCGGGCGAATAAATTGATGCCAGTTTCTGACCCTTTTGAATCGTTTGTCCGGTGAAATCAATATAAAGCTTTTCAATCCGACCGGAATAATTGGCCGCAATCATGGCTATTCGCTGTTCGTTTACACCCACTTTTCCGGAAAGGATTACTTCACGTTCGGGCATGATTGTTTTTACACTTTGAGTTTGCACATTGGCCAATGCAATCGCTTCGGCCGACATGCTATATGTTAATGGATTTTCGTCCCCTGACCCAGAGGTTTGAGCCAATGGTATAAGATCCATAGCGCACAACGGGCATTTCCCCGGTTCATTCTGTCTGATCTGTGGATGCATTGAGCATGTATAGGTGGTCTCTGCTCCATCTAATTGCAAATGGTCGTGTTCGGCAGAATGGTCTGTTTTGAATAACAGCCAGCCTAATAATAAACCGGCAATCAGTACC
>CAZMDP010000080.1:0-7376 GCA_964565015.1 uncultured Prolixibacteraceae bacterium
GTTTAGTTCATGAGCGGCTTTTAATCCATCTTCGATGGTTTCTCCGGCAATATACCGCTGCGAGAACATCCACACAAACCTCTTTGGCATGTAGGGTAATAAATTGGCTATTAATTTATTGATCATTTAAAACAATTTTTTGAAATCAAATTCATTAAAAAACTTTCAACTTGTTAAAAATACAATCACCCCAGCTTATAATTCAATGATGTTTATCAGAGCAGTATTATGATTTTATGCAGGTTTTATGCGGCAAATTGTATTATTTGGCTTACTTAAAAAATGTGAAAGAAATCGGTACGTTATGAATGAAAAAATTATCTTTGCCGGGTCAAAAAAATGTTTGAAATGAAGGGAACATCATTAATTGTCACTATTGTTTTGTCTGTTGCAGTACTTGTACTTTACATTTTGCATTTCGGAGGGAAAAAAACCACCGAATTTCTGACCGGGGATCCGGTTGTTTCGGAAAGGACCGATGGTTTGAGAATAGCCTACATCAAGTCGGATTCGTTAATCCTGAACTACGAACTTTCAGAAGTTTTGCACGATGAGTTCATGAAGAAACAGGAAGCCTATACACAGGAGTACGGTACAAAAAGGCAATCGTTCGAGCGCGAAGCTGCCGAATTTCAGCAAAAACTTCAACGCGGGGGTTTTTTGACCGAGCAGCGGGCCATTCAGGAACGCGACCGATTATTGGGCCGCGAACAGGAGATAATGAAGCTCGACCAGGATTTATCAACCCGTTTGGCCGAAATGCAAGCCGCCAACAATAAACAGATTATTGATAGTTTGATCAATTATCTGAAAATCTTCAATGAAACTCGTAAATATGATTACATCCTTAATGCTGCCGATGTTCTGATAGGTCCCGAAAGTGATAATATCACTTCTGAAGTTTTGCAGGCCATGAATGCCCGCTATCAGGCATCAAAAGCCAAAAAATAGTTGAACACAATACTTTTCAAATCCGGGGAAATCCCGGATTTTTTGTTTTTAAACGAATCTTACGTGCATGTTTGCCGACGGTTATTTCAAAAAGTACGGTAATTACCAGCCTCTGATCGATGCTCCGGTTTCTGGGCAAACTTTCATTTTTGTAATGATTCCCTGCATTAATGAACCCGATATAATCGATACACTTAACTCTTTGCGGTGTTGTGATCTTCCTCCTTGTTGCACAGAGGTTTTTGTCATCATCAATGAACCAGAAAATTGTGAAGGAACCATTTCGGAATTTAACCAACATACCTATTCCGAGGTTTCGGAATGGATAAAGATAAACAGCTCCGATAAGATAAAATTCCTTACATCGCCGGTGGTTAAACTCCCGCAAAAGTGGGCAGGGGTAGGAATGGCACGCAAACGGGGCATGGACGAAGGCTTGTGGCGGTTTAACCAGATTGGCCGAACCGATGGGATTATAGTTTCGCTTGATGCCGACACGCTGGTCGACAGGAATTACCTGACTGCCATCTATGACCATTTCAGATGCCACCCCGAACAGGTTGGCGCAACCATTTCGTTCAGCCATCAACTGGAGGGTATAAATGAAAAACAACGTGAAGGAATTTTGCTTTACGAAAAATACCTGAAATATTATAAAGCAGCGCTTACCTATGCCGGATACCCCAATGCGTTGTTTACCATCGGTTCGGCATTTGCCGTAACCGCCCATGGATATATGAAAAGAGGAGGAATGACCCGCCGTAAGGCCGGCGAAGATTTCTATTTTCTGCAGACGCTTACGCAGTCAGGAAAAGTGGGAGAAATCAATAACACTGCGGTCCATCCTTCGGCGAGGGTGTCAACAAGGGTTCCCTTTGGTACCGGCCCAGCCATGAAACACTGGATGGAAAACACAACCGATCTGCGTTTTACCTATAACATTCAGGCATTTATTGACCTCAAACAATTTTTTGATGTTCATAAAAGCCTATATAAAATCACGGGCGATGAATATAATTTATTACTCAAAAACATGCCTCTTCCGGTTTCTTCCTTTCTTGAAACGGATGGATTTTACCCCGAAATAGAGAACCTAAGCCTGAACTGCAGTAACCTTGAAATTTTTTCGGTACGTTTTTTTCACCTTTTTAACGCCTTTAAAATCCTGAAGTACGTAAATTACACACATGGAAAGTATTACGAAAAGCGTTTACTCGACGAGGTATGGGACGAGTTGCAGCAAATGGTTAAATGAATAGGTTCCTGTTTTTGAAAAGGATAAACCGCTAAAGCCTTCCAACTGTCATTCCTCCATCAACCATTACCACCTGTCCGGTAGAGTAAGGCAACATTCCAGTGGCCATAGCTACAGCTACTTTTCCTACATCTTCGGGGAGGCCCCAGCGTTTTTGCAGGCACAGTCCCTCTTCAAGCATTCGGTCGTATTTTTCCTGCACTCCAGCGGTCATGTCGGTTTTGATTATTCCCGGCCTGATTTCGTAAACGTTAATGCCAAATTCGGCCAACCTTACCGCCCAAAGCCGGGTTGCCATGGCAATACCGGCTTTCGAAATGCAGTATTCGCCCCGGTTTACCGATGCAACCGTGGCCGAAACAGATGAAACATTGATAATACATCCATGAAAATCCGGAGCTGATTTTTTTTGCTCAACCATGTGACGGGCAACCAGTTGGGTGAGAAAATAAGGCCCTTTCAGGTTGGTATCCATTACTACATCGTATATGTCGGGGGTGGCTTCCAGAATATCGAGCCGTTTGGGTGGGGCAATACCGGCATTGTTTATCAGTACATTAATACAGCCCCATTTTTCGATGACTTGCGAAACTATTCTTAGATGATCCTTGCTATCGGCAATATTTCCCCTCACATAAATAACATCCGATCCAAGTACCCTCAAACTGTCTAAAGTTGCGGAAACTTCGTTTTCGGAACGCATTCCGTTAACAGCCAGATTAAAACCTGCTTTAGCCATTTCGATGGCAATCCCAAGCCCTATTCCCCGCGAACCTCCGGTTATCAAGGCTACGGGTTTATTGGCCTTGTTGAAAGTATTGTTCATGTTAAATCATAATTCATAAATCATAAATCACCCAGATCAACCCATGCTCTTTTAGCCCAGCTCTCCAGTCCTTTTTCAGCTAACTGCACTCCTTTGGCGCCTTCGAGCATATTCCATGGAAAAGGTTCGTCAAGCACTACATGTCTCAGGAAAAGTTCCCATTGTGCCTTGAAGGCGTTGTCGTAAACCTCCTGTTCTGGAACTTTGCTCCATCCTTCGTAAAAGTTGATGGGCTGCGGGATATCGGGGTTCCACACCGGTTTTGGCGTATTGCCGTAATGTTGTGTCCAGCATTCGCGCAGACCTGCCACTGCCGAACCTTTAGTGCCGTCAACCTGCAGGGTGAGCAGGTCGTCACGTCTTACACGGGTTGTCCACGACGAATTGAAATGCGCTACAATGTCGCCTTCGAGTTCAAAGGTGGCATAAGCGGCATCATCGGCGGTACATTTATAGGGTTTTCCCTGCTCATCAACCCTTTCGGGGATATGGGTAGCCCCTTTGCACGATACACTTTTTACCTTGCCGAAGAGGTTATCGAGCACATAGCGCCAGTGACAGAGCATATCCACAATGATTCCGCCGTCGTCTTCCTTGCGGTAGTTCCAACTCGGGCGCTGGGCAGGAATGGTGTGTCCTTCGAACACCCAGTAGCCAAATTCTCCCTTCACCGAAAAAATCTTTCCAAAGAAACCATTTTCGATCAGCCTTTTGAGTTTCAACAGGCCAGGCAGCCACAATTTATCCTGAACCACGCCATGTTTAACTCCTGCTTCTTCGCAAATCCGGAAAAGTTCGAGGGCGGTTTGGGTATCAACCGCAACAGGTTTTTCGCAATAAATATGTTTGCCGGCTTTTACGGCAGCTTTTACGGCATCGGCACGCCTCCCGGTTGTCTGAGCATCAAAATAGACAGAATAACCCGGATCGTTTAATATGCTTTCCAGGTTTGTAGTATATTTGGCCACCCCCGACAATTCGCAAAGCTGTTTCAGCTTGTCCTCATTGCGGCCCACCAGAATAGGGTCGGGCATTATGGTTTCGGAGGGGCTCACCTTCACGCCGCCCTGCTTCATTATGGCAACAATGGAGCGCATAAGGTGCTGGTTGGTTCCCATACGGCCGGTTACACCGTTCATAATTATTCCAATTTTATGTATCTTCATGATAGTATTGTTAAGTGTGGTGTAAATATGCATCAATAATTTTTTTCAGAAAGCCATCCTGGTTTTGCGACCAGAATCTCGTGGAAAAAATCTCCACTTCGTTATAGCCTTTAAAACCTGTAGCTTCTACCCACGACCTGATTTTTTTCAGGGGGATGCAGCCTTCTCCCATCAGGCCACGGTCGAGCAGCATATCGGTTGTCGGAACGTTCCAATCGCAAACGTGGTAGGCAAAAAGGTGCCCGTTTTTCCCACATCGTCCGATTTCCTGTTCCAGTGCCGGGTCCCACCAAAGATGGTACACATCAACCGCTACCCCGACTAGGGGTGAGCCAATCATTTCGGCCATATCATTAGCCTGGGCCAGCGTGTTAATAGCCGACCGGTCGGCAGCATACATAGGATGCAAGGGTTCGATGGCCAGTTTAACGTTACAAGCTTGGGCATGGGTCAGAATGGTTTCAATTCCTTTTCGTATTTGTGCTCTCGATGTTTCGAGCGACTGGCCCGGGTCGGCACCGCAAACCAGCACGACCATGGGAGCCCCCAATGCTGCCGCTTCATCAATAGCTTTCAGGTTATCGGTAATGGCAGACTGGCGCAGTTCGGCTGAGGTATGGGCAAAAAAACCGCCCCTGACCAGCGAAACTATTTCAAGTCCGCTATTTCTGATGAGGTTGCCCACCTGAACAATGTTCCGGTTTTCGAGGGTATCGCGCCATACGCTGATGCCTTTTACGCCGGCTTCGGCAAAGTTTTCGACGGCAACCTCAATGGGCCACGGTTTGGTGGTTACGGTATGTACGCAAAGTTTTTCCAGGTTTTCCATTTTTCACAGATGGTTTCAGATACAGCCAAAGAAGGTATAATATTTTTCGTTGTTGATTATTCTGTTCAGGTAAAGGGCGGCTTCGCGCAGGTGGTAATCGCCCCACATCGACGATTCGCCACAGGCAATCTTACTTCCTGCAGGAACATAGTCCCATCCGTTTGGCTGATGGTAAATACTATGTAGTAACAACCCCTGGTGATCTTCAGAAGTACTTAGGTAAGGTTCTTCCAGGAGCCGGCTTATAACGGTGAGCCCGGCCTGCCAGTAATTCCGGCCTTCGTCCGCTTTTCCCAAAAAATGTCCTCGCCGCAATAATCCCTGCGCGCCGATGGCTGCTGCCGAACTGTCGACCGGCTCCCAATCGTTGAAAGGATTGGCCGGCTCGTTCAGATAATCGCCCAATCGGTGCAGGTTTGGAGCACCGGTATCCCAGTAAGGAATTCCGTCAATGGGGGTGTTGGCTATGTAAAAATCGCAGGTTGCCCGGGCTGCTTTCAGGAAAATTTCTTTCAGTTCGTTTTTGCTGCCAATATATGCAAAAGCCTCATGCGATAAGGTTTCCAGAAGCTCCAGTTCTTCGGCAAATCCAAGCATGGCCCATGCCAGGCCGCGCGTCCATGTTGAAAAACCGGTATAGCCTTGTTGCGAGTTTGGGCACCGGAAATTCCCGTCGTTGGTGTTGAATATGGCTTCGTGCGCGGTGCGCCCCCATACATCATAATTATCGCGGCCTTCGCCATAATAAACCGAATAGCGTGCAGTAGAATCCATATGCTGAATGGCACGCTGAAGGAGGTTGATCTTTGCATCGTTTTCACCCATCAGCGTATGCCCAAGTAGGTGACTCACCATCAGTATCCGGCACGACCGGATGGTATCGACAAACAAGGAGTGCGGACCGTTAAAAGAATAGATAAACCCACCGTTCCGGGTTTTTGTCCAGCGGCTGGCCTGCACTGCGCCAGAAGCCTTAATTGCCAGTTCGTAAAAGTTTTTCTCCCATTCGTAGTGTGGGATTTTCCCCTCTTTCATAAGCCGGAGGAGGTTCCCATAAGTACTCAGGTTGTTGAAACCATGGTCGTGCACACCGGTATGGCTCAGGTGTGGCGCCATTTTATCCACAGTATTCTTTCGTCCGTTTTCGAGAAACCATTCTTCGCCGGTGGCATCGTATTGCAGGATAGATGAACCAAACTGGAAACCCTGTGTCCACTCGGTCCAGCCACGGGTGCTGTATTTTCCGGCTACGGTAAATACTGGTGCCCCCTTAACGGTGTCATACGATTTTTCGATGGAAACTATTTTTTTTGCCGATAGCTCCCAAAGCTTTTTCAGTTTTGCTTCCAAATCTGAGGGTGTAATTTCGTGGTTGATTTTCAGCATAATCCGGATTAGTAAAATATAGCTGCAAGATAAAAACTTTAAAGGATTATTTAATGTGCAGATTATGCAGGTTATCCTGATAAATTTTTACATGAAAGATTTCAGTGAATTCGATTTTGTAATAACACCGAAATGAAATTTAAGAAATAAAAACATTCCTGTAAAATTGGTCAAATAAAGGTGACAACTTTTCAGATAGAAATAAAAAGCAATACAGTAATGACGATAAAGAAAGGATCAGAAAAGGCAAATTACGTGCCTCGTGCTATCTTTGCTAAAAATTCATCATTTCAATGGTAATAGTTGTCAATACCCGTTTACTTTTGAAAGACAGGCTCGAAGGGATAGGCTGGTTTACTTATGAGACCCTGAAAAGGATTACGGTTAACCATCCTGAGCATCAGTTTGTCTTTTTATTTGACAGGCCTTTTAACAGCGAATTTGTTTTTGGGCCGAATGTAACCCCGATTATTGTTTGGCCGCCTGCCCGGCATCCGTTACTCTGGTATATCTGGTTTGAATTAAGGGTCCCGACATTATTGAAAAAATTTAAGGCTGACGTGTTCCTGAGTACTGATGGATACCTTTCGCTGCGTACAAAGGTGCCCCAGGTGTTGGTTATGCACGACATTAACTTTGTGCATAATCCCGGTCATTTGCCGCGTTTTGCTTCAAAATATCTGAACCATTTTTTCCCACGCTATGCTACGAAAGCGGCACAGCTGGTTACAGTTTCTGAATATTCGCGGTCCGATATTTCACAGCAATTTGGTATTTCATCAACATCTATTGATGTTGTTTACAACGGTTACAACCCTCAATTTGCCCCTATTCGTGAGAATCAAATCGTTGAGGTCAGAAAAAAATACTCCGGAGGAAAACCCTATTTTTTATTTGTAGGGGCGCTGCATCCGCGAAAAAATATCGAAGGACTTCTCCTGTCGTTCGAGTTATACAAAAGCC
>CAZMDP010000081.1:0-7336 GCA_964565015.1 uncultured Prolixibacteraceae bacterium
GGTGTTGCGGCTTTTTCATGATTGGTTTGGAAATAGAGCAGGCATGCATCGCGCCACCAAAGTGCTTCCCTGGCCTGAACTTTTAGTTTATATTGTACATGGTTAAACCGCTCATCATCAATTTTTCCTTCAAGGCTGTCCCATAAACGCTGAAAATCGCGGGCTTCGTTTACCCCGCGTGTATATTCAAAACAAAGTTGGTCCCATAGGCTACGTCCTGATTTCATTTTATAATCCCATGGGAGGTGATGGAACCAGAGTAAGAGATTATCGGGACACGTTTCGGGGGAGTCAAATTTTTCTCGAAGAGGTGAAAAATATTGCGCCGTGGCGTTACTTCCGGTAGAACTCCGGTTAAACCCAATTCCAAAAGTTGAGGCATTATGGTAATATCGGGGGAGCCAGTCGGGGCGGGCTCCGGGGATATTGGTCCAGGGCTCGGGGCCGTGGTGGTGGTCCCATCCCATCAGGTGGTGCAATCCGAGTGGCGTCATGTAACTCACAACGGCTTCGCGGGAGCGCATCATTATATCGAGCGACTTTTGCACAAACTCTTTGTCGTGGGTAAAGGTCATCTTTATCCATTCTTCGCCGATTTTTTCCGAAGTAAGTTCATGGTTCCAGGCAAGGCGCCCATAAGCATACCAGTTTGCCTGCCCAAAATGGTGTCCGGTCCAGTTTACATCGCGCCCAATATTGGCTACCCCGGCAATGGCTGTCCGGCGAAATGGAAACAATGTTCCATCAGTTGCTTTGGCAACAGTTGAACCTTTGCCTTTGGCATAGGTATCGGCATCAAAAACCTCTTTCTGCAAAGGGGCCAGATAAGCCAGGTGGTTCGAGAACCCTAAATATTCCTGTGTAATCTGAAACTCGATCATGAGCGACGATTTCTGCATGGCGCCGAAAAGCGGACTGAATGGCTCGCGCGGCTGAAAATCGACCGGGCCGTTTTTTACCTGTACAATCACATTTGGATGAAACTTGCCATCGAAGGGCATAAATTCGGTATAGGCCTGCTTTGCACGGTCGTCGCCGGTGGGTTCGTACACAAACGCACGCCACATAACTACTCCGTTATAAGGTTCAAGAGCTTCGGCCAGCATGTTGGCGCCATCGGCATGGGTACGGCCGTAGTCCTGAGGGCCTGGCTGCCCTTCTGAATTGGCTTTCACCAAAAAACCACCAAAATCGGGAATCGCATCGTAAATCTCTTTCACCTTGTCTTTCCACCATTGCCTCACCGTCGGTTCCAGCGGGTCTGAGGTTGACAAACCGCCGATGATGCGTGGCGATGAAAAGTTGATCGACATATAAATTTTCATGTTGTAGGGCCTCAGATAACCGGCAAATTTTGCAAAACGGCTGATATATTCCGGGGTGAGTACCTGTGGCGATGCATTCACATTATTTATTGAAACGCCGTTTATCCCTACTGATGCGTTGGCACGGGCATAGGTTGTATATAACTCTTTAAGCGTTTCATCGTCTCCGGGCATTTCCCACCAGATGGAGTGGCCGGCATAACCGCGCTCGACAGTTCCATTCAGGTTGTCCCAATGGTTCAGTAACCTTAATTCATATTTTGGGCTTTCTGCCATATTTAGTTGTGAAACAGGTTGGCCGGTCTGCATAAGTCTGATCAGCGCAAAAACTCCGTATAACACACCCGCTTCGGTTTTGCCGGCAACCAGTGTATATCGTAATCCTTTACTGTTCCCCGAACGGATTACAAACCCTTCGGTACCACAATTTTCCAGATCTTCTTTCGGTACCAATTGCCTCACCAATCGGTTACCGGCAGTTCCAATAATTAATGTGCCATCGGCAATCTTCGAAGTCCTGGTTAAAATGGTTCCGGTCAATCCCTCGAAAGCCATATCGAGCTCTTTCGCTGCGGCTTCGACTGTTTTGCCGGTTTCGTTGATTAACAGCGACTTAAAAACATTTTTATACTCGCTTTTCAGGGTCTCAGGCAAAGGATGATAACGTAGCCATAATGATGAGCCATCCTCTGCTTTCGAATTCTGAATCAATGAAAAAAACACGATTATCAGAACAGTATTGATTATCTTTTTTAGCATAAATAGTCGGTCTAAATTATTTAATGTGAGTTTATTGCTTAAAATATGAGGGGAAAGGCCCCAGGTACGACTTTTTTAATCCTCCGGTATCGATAACCAGTTTCTGAAGTACCAGTCCCGGATTGACAAGATGAAATTTCAGCACATGGTTTCCTGCTTTCAGGGTATGGGTTGTTTTCCCGACCGTGATGTTATTGGCCACACTTCTTTCCCATGCCCTCATCGATTCATCTTCGTGGATATTTACAACCTGTGGTTTTTCGCTATTGAACGAAAGGGCATATTTAAATCCTTCACCTCCCGTATAGTTCAGTGTGGGCGAAAAATGTGCATATACGGTAACTTCTCCATCACTGATGAGGTGCACCGGATACTCAAGATAAGAACCATTTCCGGGTTCCTGCGCCGATGCTTTATATGGAAGGGCAATTACCCCTGATTTGGAATAACCCAGGTTGGGAATTATGGTCCATTCGATTCCACCTGTTTCAACTTTGCGGGTGAAATCTTCAGCTTCAATTGAAATATAGCCATTTGCTTCAACAAAACCCGTGATTTTTGATAATTCATTAGGCGAAAATTTTCGAGCTTTAACCCCAACGGTAAAATTCTTTTCGGGGGTCTCAACAATTAACTGCTCACTAATTAATCCGTTGGGTACATTACTCCAGTTGATAGCAACCCAGATTCTCTCCTGTGTAGTTATTTGACCCCCGGTTTTTGAAACCAGGATTGATGGGCTGGTTGCTTTTATATTAAATTCAAAAGGCTCCGATCCTTTGTTGAATATTTCAACGTAATACCCCTGGTTGTTCAGATTATCGAATACCGGCAAATCACCGTTTCCATCATTTTCCAGACCTTCAACGAAAATTCCGGGTATTGGCCGTGCTGGAATGGTTAGCGTGTCGGTTCGTGGAATTATGTTCACTTTTGGTTCCTGCCATGAAGTATATCCAATCCGGGTTTGCGACATCATGTGGTTCCACTTTCCTTTTGCTATCCCATGATGAAAATAGCGTGTCATGTCTGCATCCGTATCAAAATGGTATTTTACCAAATCGGCCATTGCATTGGTAAGGCTACGGCCCTGCTTTGCATAGAAGTGATTCAGTGCTGTTGAATAATACAGGCTGTAAAGATTCGAACCTGCTTCCACAGGGTATTGAACCAACTGATAATATGCATCATAGTACAATGGGTCGATTTTTTCGGAAATTTTGGATGCAAGGTTTGCCAATGAATTAAATTCAGCTACCGCTCTTTCGAAATCACGGTAATTGATCAGCGAAAAAGTATTCCAGTCAACCAGTTCGGGTTTGCGGCGCCCGAAAATTTTGGTGTAGCCATCAAGAACGGTAGTAATTTCACGGGCATATTCAGGACCAAACTGATCGGTGACCCAATTTAAGGTGTAATTGTTCATATCCTCAAGGGTCATACCTGCAGGATTCCAGGCCATATCTAGAAAAAATGAAATGGGCAGCTCCATAGGCTTGATGTCGCCAACATTCACAATCCACAACCGGTCAATCTGATGGTCGAAGGTTAATTTCATTTGCTCCCATACCCGTGGAATGGGGTTGGTATTCAGCCATTTGTAATTACGGGGGCCACCAACATAATCGAAATGGTAATACATTCCACTACCACCTTTCCTGAGTTTTTCCTTTTCGCCCGGCACTCGTCTGATATTTCCCCAATTATCATCGCAATACAGCAAGGTAACATCATCGGGTACACGCATCCCCATATCGTAGTAATCCTGGACTTCTTTATACAATGCCCAGACTTGCGGTACTTCCTCAGCTGGCTTACCGGTTACTTCGGTAATAATTTTCCGTTGGTCTTCCACAATTTGGGTAAGCAGTTCAATATTACGTTCGTGGCTCATAGGCTCGTCGCCATCTCCGCGCATGCCTACAGTAACAATACTTTCGTTCTTTCCCATACGTTCAATACCATAGCGCCAGAACTCTCGCAATTTTTCGGTGTTGGTCTGGTAATTCCAGGGACCGCTGCCATATCTCTGCCATTCAACATGAGCACGCATCATGGGTTCGTGATGCGAAGTGCCGATTATTATGCCGTATGATTCGGCCAAAAGTGGATTAATACTATCATCATCATAAAATGCTCTTCCCCACATGGCAGGCCATAACAGATTTCCTTTTAGCCTGAGTATCAGTTCAAAAACATGGATGTAAAATTCGTTGCCAAACTTCCCGAACCTTTCATGTACCCAACCCGATAGAGCGGGAGCTTCGTCATTAATAAAAATTCCCCGATATTTTACAGCTGGTTCGCCAAAATTATATCGTCCCTTTTTGACATAAAGCTCCGGATGTTGTTTTACGGGTACATCGGCCCAGAAATACCACGGTGAAACGCCGATTTGTTTCGAAATTTCAAGCATTCCATACATGGTCGCCCTTTTATCGCTGCCAGCTATGACGATCCCTTGCTCAATCCCTGGAAGGGGGTTCTCAATAACCTCGATCAATGTATTTTCCCATTTTCCCCTAATTTCATCCACATTCAGTTTACCCTCTGAAACCATCTGGTCAATCAGTCGGCTTTTACCAACCGTTCCGGCTATAATAGCTACGGGTACCGGCAGGTAAAGATCGGTATATAACGGTGGCAGGATATTGGTAACCATTCTGATGTCGTTTCGCAAAAACATGGCAACCCTGGTAACTCCGGGATAATCGGTTTCCGAAACCAGAATAGTGGCTGCCTGTCCGTTTCCTGCCAGTTGAATGGCGCCGGGTAATGGGGTTGTCGAAATAAAATGTAACGATTCGTTTCGTTTACTGAAACTCTCCTGAGCATTTGCGTTTATAACCAATCCACATGTCACCAGGATTGAAAAAGCATAATACAGAATTCTCTTCGATTTCATTTTTTATTCGATTTTTTTCGCAAAATAATAAAATTCGACAGAATTCGTAATTTCGCTACAATCAATAAAACCATTTAATCTATGAAAGAATTTCTCTCTATTCTTGTCATTCTGATGCTGGTAATTTGCTGTGGGGAAAAAGCCATTGAAAATACACATGAATATCCCATACGCCCGGTTTCTTTTACCGAGGTTAGAATGACCGATTCGTTCTGGTCACAGCGGATTAAAACCAATCACGAGGTAACCATACCGATAGCTATACAGAAAAGCGAAGAAACCGGCCGTATTGATAATTTCAGGATTGCGGGAGGATTGATGGAAGGCGAATTTCGTTCTCCGTATCCTTTCGACGATTCGGATGTGTATAAAATTATTGAAGGAGCAGCCTATTCGTTAAAGATGTTCCCCGATGAAATACTTGAAAAAACTGTTGATTCGCTTATTACACTGATTGGCCTGGCTCAGGAAGACGACGGTTATCTGTTTACCAACCGGACAATTATGGGTGAAAATGGCCATCCATGGATTGGTAAAAAACGATGGGAAAAAGTTGATGACCTTAGCCACGAACTCTATAACCTTGGACATTTTTACGAGGCTGCTGTTGCCTATTATCAAACAACCGGTAAAAGAAAAATTCTTGATATGGCCATAAAAAGCGCCGATTTGGTTGACCGCGATTTCGGTCCCGGAAAAATTGAAAACTGGCCGGGGCACCAGGAAATTGAAATCGGGCTGGTAAAATTGTACCGCATTACGGGGGAGAAACGCTACCTCGATCTGGCAAAATTCTTCCTCGATGTAAGGGGTAGGGGTATAGGAACGCCCAAAACCTACAACCAGTCGCATAAACCGGTGATTGAACAGGATGAGGCGGTTGGCCATTCGGTACGTGCAGCTTATATGTGGACCGGCATGGCCGATGTTGCCGCTCTGACAGGCGACAAATCGTTTATTGATGCCATTAGCCGGATATGGAAAGATGTGGTTTACCGCAAACTTTATATAACCGGCGGGATTGGTGCCGAAGGTGGACACGAAGGATTTGGCGGGCCCTACGAGCTCCCCAACGATAAGGCTTATTGCGAAACCTGTGCCGCCATAGCCAACGTTTTCTGGAACCACCGTATGTTTCTCATGACAGGTAATTCAAAATATTTCGATGTGCTCGAACGGTCGCTTTACAATAATGTTTTGTCGGGGGTTGGGTTGTCGGGCGACCGGTTTTTCTATCCCAATCCGCTTGAGTCGGATGGCCGGCACCAGCGTAGCGAGTGGTTTGGTTGCGCATGCTGTCCTTCAAATATTTCGAGGTTTATTCCTTCGATGCCTGGTTATTTGTATGCCCAAAAGGATGGAAGCCTCTACATTAACCTTTTTGCAGCCAGTAAGACCCACTTTCAGGTAAATAATACTCAGATTGGCATTGAACAGGTAACCGATATGCCCTGGGATGGACAGATAACCATAAAAGTGGATCCTGAAAAACCCATCAAGGCAACTTTTCATATACGCATTCCCGGGTGGGCTGCATTGCATCCAGTCCCAGGCGACTTATACAAATTCAAAAATCCACCTTCACAGCCTGTAGTAATTTTGGTAAACGGGCATAAAAAAGATTATAGGGAAGAATTGGGGTATGCTTTGGTAGAACGAAAATGGAAAGAAGGAGATCAAATTCAGGTTATATTCCCGATGGATGTGCGCCGCATTACCGCCCATGCCGAAGTCAGGGCAAACACTAACAGGATGGCGCTGCAACGTGGGCCACTGGTTTATTGCCTCGAATGGCCCGATACCCCCGATTCATTGGTACTGAACACGGTAATTGGAAAGGATACCGAAATTACCGCTGGTTTTTCACCCAATCTGTTAAACGGGGTATATACACTCAATTTTTTGGCAAAAGGCAAGGGCTTCAATAAAGATGGCGAAATTGTAACCTGGCCTAAGCATGTAACGGCCATTCCTTATTATGGCTGGGCTCATCGCGGAAAAGGTGAAATGGCCGTATGGCTGGCTACTGAATAATAAAAATTTCTTAACCAATTTTTGTTTAATATTTTTCATAATATTCGTACATTAGTAGCCGTTTTTCGGAAAGTAGTTATAAGTTGATTTTCATTTAAGCCATGAACAATGTAAATCGGATGAACAGAAAGGAATTCCTCCAACACATGCTTGCCATGTCGGCTTTTTTAATGGCGCCGGGTCTGGTATTTTCGCAGCCCAGAAGGCGTCAGCAACGAGGGCGAATAAATTTTGGAATGGCCACCTTTAGTTGGGGCAAGGATTGGGATATTACAACACTGATTGAAAACCTTACTGCTGCCGGTGTAACGGG
>CAZMDP010000082.1:0-7286 GCA_964565015.1 uncultured Prolixibacteraceae bacterium
CAAAAACGGAAAATGCGTTCAGGCCAAGATAGAAGTTATTGTTGATAAAATTAAACCTTACAAACTTCCATCGCATTTCAACATTTCCATAAAAGAAACCATCGCCCACAACCCTGTTGCGGTAAATACCGCGTATTGTTTTTGCACCACCAATGCCTTCACTCAAAGCTCCAGTCAATACCGATGTCATTACCTGCGACTGGTAATAAAACGGCACATCGCCGGCTAAGGTAGTCTGATATGCCAACCTGTAAACAAACGACAGGTCATTTGGAATCAGGGTAAAATATTGCCGGTGTATCAGTGCAATTTTAGCAAACGAACTCTCGGCGCCGAGAAAACCGGGTGCCCCTTCCACAACTGCCTCTGACCAAACTCCTTTCATCGGGTTGGGGCGGTTATCGCGACTATCATAAGTTACTCCTGCTTTCAGGGTTGGGACAAATCCACCATCGGCTTCTTCTTCCGAAATAATTCCCCAATGCTGGTATTTCTCAAACAATCCTTCCTGTGGTGGCAGCTTATCGGCATCGTCTTTTCCTTTGTTCAGTTTTTCGATGTCAACCGATCCGATTTTAAAATTCTGAAGGTTAAAACCGCCAATCCATCGAAGGTTATCACCCGAAAGTTTACCTTGTACATCCAGCTTCATCCTGAATAGTTTCCGGTCGTATTTGTAATACATTCTTGAAATATAATCGGGGCTGTCGTTATCGAACCAACCTGAATTCACAACGGCGTCGTATCCGTTGAAACCATAAAAATCATAAGCCTGGTCGGTCAGATAGCTTAAATCGAACGACGTTTGCAGTCCTTCTATCAATTGGTCCGAATCGTAATAGAAACGGTTAATGGCGCTTCCTTTTGTAAAACGCGAAACTTCGAAATACAATTTGTGGTTGTAATTGGGGAACCGGGTACCATCGCCATAATTATACAAATCGACCAGAGCTCCGTATTGAAATCCGAGGTCGGTATCAAACGTAATGGTAGGAAGCGCTCCAAAATTCCATCCCGATTTGGAGACTACTTTATCCTGTGCAAGAAGTACAGTTGTAAATGCACTCAACGTCAATAAAATCAGCGTTTTTTTCATTTTTGAAAGTTTTACAATTATTAAAACTAAACCTGCTTAAATTATTTTTTTCCGGTTATAACATTAATCAGATCAGAATTTGCCGTTCCATCGTTATTGAACAGTCCAAAATTGTTACTTTTATAGTTCCAATTTGCCGACCCGATCCCCATTTCATTAAACAGTTCAATCATATCGGCATACCATCGCAACCGGTCTTCGGTAGGTGCGTTGGCCACAATTCCATATTCGCCGCAATAAAGGGGTAATCCGAGTTCTTTAGCTTTATTCAGAGGTTTTCTGAACATTTCAGCAATAACCTCTTTATTGAATTCACGGCCAACCCACCAGCTTACCTGCGGCTTTACATCTTCGGGCAACTGATCAAACTCTTCCTGTGTAAGGATTACTCCCGGATAATGAACCGGCCCGTGGAAATTGCGCAGGTTGGTCCAACTTGCTGCAAGGTGTGTCAAAAGAAAAGGTTCATAATAGTGAAAGCTTAACAGGATATTCGGATCGTTTTCCGGAACTTTAAGTACATCGAAAGTTTCGTAACTCTGCCAACGGTTGGAGCCTATAACAATAGTCCTTTCAGGTTCGGTTTCGCGTATGGCCGCGGTTGCCCTTGCCAAAAGCCGGTTCCATTGCTCCGGGTCGTCGGCAACAGCTTCGTTCATCAATTCGTATGCAACCATGTGGTTCGGATATTTTTTCAACGCCTTCGATAAATCGCGCCATAAATCACAAAATTTATCCTGTTCGACTTCGTCGGTCCAAAGTGGTTTTTCGGCCGCGTTGAAATGATGGGAACGTAAAATGTGCAGGTCAACAATTACTTTAAGGTTCATTTTCAGGCACCAGTCGATACAACTCGTCATCAGACCAAACGCATCCTCATTCCGGTTTCCGTTTTCGTCCCATAATTGCTCCTCGTCAACCGGCAGTCTGATATGGTCAAATCCAAGAGAAGCAATTTTTTCAACATCCGATTCGGTAAAAAAAGCCTCCCTTTCAGCTCCTCTCAGCCTGCTTTGAGAGAGCCAGTGGGCAGCATTGGTGCCAAGATGAACTGAAAACTTTACGTCGGGTGTTTTTGAACAGGAATAGAGGGCTATAACCAGTAAAAGCAGTATAAAGTTTCTCATAATTCATTAGGTTTACAATGTAAAAATAAGTTACTTTCCGGAATTACAACATCTCCCGATATTTTTTTCAAATTTTACTGATTTCGGCCAGATCGTGAAAACTACGTTATTTCGTATTTTGGTTTATTTACAAATAGTATTAATTTATTCAAATTCAAATATTTACAAAATGGATAGATAATTGTCTGAATTAATCAGACTATTTTAAGACAGAAGTTTAAATAAAAATCACAAAATATTTTTTTATTCGTAAGTATTTGGAATTAAAAAAATTGCTTATATTTGGATCGACATTTTCCCTAAAAATGTCGTTTGGACGCAAGTAGAAATTTTTTGGAATCGTAGGATTTTTTTTGTTGAATTAAAATCTGTAAGAAGATGATTGATGCAATGCAAAATGATTTTGCCATTTGGAAAAAGGCAAGTCAGGTTCGCGAAATATGCGAAGAGAAAGAAACAAAACTGAAACATGCAAGAAACTTGTGGATTGGAGTAATTCTGTTTATTCTGATTGCATTTAACGTGGTAAAACTCCTCTTACCGAAAATTATTGCGGCCGATATCAGTTTTTCATGGATATCGGGATTAAACCCGATTGTAAAATGGGCAGGGGCAGTGGCTTTAGCGCTTGTTGTTTTAGTATTGACCATTCTATGTATCCGATACAATTCAGCAGCAAATAAAACTGAAGAAGCGAGGAAAAACGAATGGAGATCGCTGTTGATGACCTATCGTAAATTTTATCAGAATTGCAGGTAGAAGATAGTTTTTAATCAGATTTTTTTTACATAGTCCCTTATTTTTGCTTTTTTGAAGATTGGAATTGGTGTGAGACCTTTCCACAAAAAGACCAGCTCTCCGTGACGGACATGCTGGTTTTTTTGTGGATATATCCGTTTATTGGCTTATCCTCAACACTTCGGCTGCAAACGAAAAAGTCGCATTTCTTACTTCATCAATCGATTTTGAAAATAGCTCACCTGCTATTACATGTGCGCCCGCATCGGGAAATGCCTTTTCAACTTTACGTTCGGATGGCGTTCCAAGTTTACTGAACATATCCAATGCCGCGTCAACCCTTACTACCTGGTCCTGATTCTCCTGGTCTTTATAATAGTAGCCCAGAAAAACCGGGCAGGTAATCCTCTTAAAAACCTCATCCTTCATGGTTTTTTCGACCAGCTGCTGTAGGTAAACCACCGCCTCGAGCCTGTATTTGCAATTCCAATACTGGCATTCTTTCGATGAAAAATCGGGGTTGGTTACCCTGTAGTTACTTTTATAAACCATACGGGCAATCTGCAAACCCCAGGGTTTCGACAATAGAAATGCTGCCGGGTTGTTTATCCTCACATTTGGTGAATACAGTATAAGGCCATCAACATATTCGGGAAATTCGGCTGCCAGTTTGATGGCCAGGGTTCCACCGGTTGATGTGCCCATTACTACAACCTTTTTTCCGATTTTGCGGGCAGCCATCAATGCCTCTTTTGCCGAATCCCACAGCGCATCGGGGGTCATATCAATCAGGGCTTCGGTGGTATCGATGCCGTGAGCCGCCAGCCTCGGGAAATAAGCATTGCACCCGAATTCGCGGGCAAAATCAACATTAACCGGGTAACCCTCGTACCACGAGGCCGAAAAACCGTGGAGATAGAGTAACGCCCATTCTGTCCTTTCTTTCACAGAATCGTTGTTCCATATAAAACGTGATTCGTTATCGGGTTTCAGCCGTAACGACTTTTCCTTTTCAAGGATAGTCGATTCGAGAGTATTCAAATCGCCCGATAAAGTAGGAAGATCAAGGCTGAGAACCGGACGGGGAGCTTCAGGGCCTACCAGATAAACAATGGCAATTACAATGATTATCAGCAATAGTGCTTTAACTATTTTCTTCATTTGGATTTAATTTTAAGCTCGAAAATTAAGCATTTTTAAGAGACAAATTACCACACAAATAAATCACTTTTTACAACGTACGGCCGGAAATCGTTACATTTGTAAAGTGTTCAATACAATTGGATAATGAATAAAATATTTTGCTTGATATTTTTAACGTTCATGGTAAGAGCTATTTCTGCACAAGAGCTAAATGAACCTGTTTTCTCCCTTCCCGATTCGCTAAAATCACTATATTCGTCAAAACCCGAACCTATGCCTGACGCTTTGCTGTTCAATCAGATATTTAGCCCTGAATTGACATTACCTTCATTTCAGTTGCAGGTACCTGCTTTCGATATTAACAAATATCTGAACAACACACGGGTAATACATCAAATGAGTTTTTCTTCGGCATTCCCAAATACATTCCTCATGGGCAATATATTTTCGCCTGGATTATCTTTTGCACATTCGGCAGCCATATTCAATCAGGCAGCTTATCAGATATACGATAAAATCATTCTTGGCGGAAACAGTTTCGGTGTGAACTCAATTTTTGGACCTCCGGTTATCCACCCCTTTTCCGACCAATGGCAAACACGTGGTGCATCGATGTTTATGCAGTATAAAGTAAACAAAAACTTTAAAATTGAAACGCGAATTTCGGTATCCGGAACACCTCATCATCCTTAACCAAAAAGAAACATGCTAACCGTTTATAAAGCTTCGGCAGGCTCAGGAAAAACTTTCAGGCTCGTAACCGATTACATCAGATTACTGTTGCAAAACGAAAAGAATTACAGGCATATACTTGCTGTTACCTTCACCAATAAAGCAACTGCCGAAATGAAGGAACGCGTAGTTGAGCAGTTGGGCAAACTTGCTGATGGAAGTGAAACGCCCTATAGGGAAATTCTGATTAAAGAAACCGGTTTATCGGAAGGTATCATAAAAAATAAGGCACAGGTCGTACTACGTAATATCCTTTTCGATTATAACCGGTTTGCAATAAGTACCATCGATAAATTTACCCAGAAAATTATACGCAGCTTCAACCGCGAAATAGGCATATCGCCCGATTTTCAGCTTGAACTCGACAACGATATGTTGGTAAGTGAAGCGGTTGACCGGCTGATTTCGGGTGTTGACAACAATCCCGGGTTATTGGCATGGCTCCAAAGGTTTATCGAAGAAAAAATCAGGAACGGAAAGACATTTGCCATAGAGCAAAACCTGAAAGACCTGGGCAGTGAACTTTTTAAGGAAAACGTTCAGGAAAAGTTGCCCGAATTGATGAAGTTTTTTTCGGATAGCCAGGTGGCTGAAAAGTACCTTGATAAACTCGATGCAATTCAATTCGGGTTCGAAGCGCAACTTAAAAATCGGGCCACCCAATTAAGAACAATCTATAATTCAGCAGGTTATACCATTGATGATTTTAGCAATAAAAACTCAGGCGTAGCAGGATTTATTGAAAAGGTTGCCGGTGGTGAGATACCAAAAGAAATTGGCCAGAGAACCATGGATGCTGCCACTTCGGCCGAAAAATGGATAACTAAAGACAAGGGCAAAAGGGAAATGCTGCCCATGATTGAAAACCACCTCATGCCGCGATTGAACCAACTTATCGATTATTACCGGAACAATATCCAAAACTATTATACTGCAAAAGCAATTAAAAAAGAATGGTTTTCGCTTGCCGTGCTTATCGATTTGAATGCCGAAATTCTAAAACTAAGCCGTGAAAAGGGTATTTTGCCTCTTGCCAGTTCAAACATGTTGCTGCGATCGATTATCGACGGCAATGAAACACCGTTTATATATGAAAAAACCGGAAACAGTTACCACCATTTTATGCTCGACGAATTCCAGGATACATCGGCCATGCAATGGGAAAATTTTAAACCACTGATTGCAAACGCTTTGGGAATGGGAGCTGAAAACCTTACGGTGGGCGACGTGAAACAAAGCATTTACAGATGGAGGAACAGCGATTGGAGCATTCTGTCACATAAAATCTATAATGATTTTCCCGGATTCAGTCCCGAAACAAAAACTTTGGATACAAACTACAGGAGCGATGAAGAAGTGGTGAGCTTCAACAATAATTTTTTCGTGTCGTTTACCAAACATATATTTAATAATAAGAATATCAGCAATGTATCGGATATATATAAACCTATACTTGATGCGGTTTATGCCGATGTTACACAAAAAATATCGGGTAAAGATCATGGAAAAGGTTATGTTAGGGTTGAGGTTTTAGGTGATGAAGATGACAAATTCAAGAATATTGCCCTGAAAAGGCTGGTTGAACAGGTGAAAGAACTTCAGGATTGCGGGTTCAGGGCGGGCGATATTGCCATTCTGGTGCGCAAAAACACGCAGGGAGAAGAGATTGTAAGCCATTTTCTAGAATGTGCAAGGCTTCCAGAGAATGAATCCTATAATCTGAGGGTTCTGTCAAGTGAATCGCTTTTCTTACATTCCTCACCGGCCGTTAATCTCGTTGTCAGTGTCATCCGTAATCTGATTAACAAAGAAGAGCGGTTAATTAAAGCAAACCTGCTTCATTTGTACGAAAACCTTTTTCCACATAAATTAAACTTCATAACTGACAATAACGCTGACAACCAGATATTTTCAGGCCGATGGTACGAATCCGGCAACATTGAAGAACGTTTTGAAAAATTACTTAAACCACTGATTGAGAGAGTTGAGCAAGAGATTCTGACCAACAGCATGGATGAGATACTCATCCGTATAGGTGAAATTTTCGGATTGTTTGAAATCCCGTCGGCTATTCCGTTTTTGCAGGCATTGATCGACAAAACCGCAGAAATAAGGAAACGGATGACCAACGATTTATCGAATTTCCTGCTATGGTGGGATGAAAAAGGACAAAAAGAATCAGTGCAGATCAACGAAGATACTGACGCAGTAAGGCTACTTACCATTCATAAGGCAAAAGGGTTGGAATTTAAGGCTGTGTTGATTCCATTTTTAAACTGGGGAATCATCGATTACAGGAATTATCTGATATGGTGCTCTCCTTCAAGTAATCATTTCAGTGATATTCCGCTTGTGCCTGTAAATATGGGAGCTGACCTTGTCACTTCAAATTTCGCAAATCAATATTTTAATGAATTTTTCAACGTTATCGTTGATAACCTGAACTTAGT
>CAZMDP010000083.1:0-3200 GCA_964565015.1 uncultured Prolixibacteraceae bacterium
CGTCCGGTTGCATTATAGAAAATCCGGGCAACTTCTTCTTCCCCTAGTAATTTAAACAACTCACTGATATCTTCAAAATTGCCATAGTTTAGAATAGTTTCGACGAGTAAATCTTCACTGATTTCCAGTTTTTTTTCCTCAGGAATATACCAGAATAAACCTTTATGTTTTAAAATAAAATATTTAATATCAGGTCTTTCCATGGTGCATCGTTTACCACAAATATAATGAAAAAGTGCTAAAAATTAAATGATTACAAATTTCAAACAAGTGATTCCCATGTAAATCCAACAATCTTTTTCCGGTTTGGCCAAATCAGGCTGATCAGCAAAGCCAGAATAAGACTTGCTGTCATGCCAATAAAACCATAAAGCAGGAACGAAAAGCCGGTATGGTTTTTAACCAGTAATAGTAATGCAATCCCACCGAAGGTGCCAATTAAAGCTGCAGTTCCTGAAATGCGCGGAAAGAAAATACCCACAATAAACAATGCGCCCAACCCGGCAGTGAGCAAGCCAAGAAAAGTATTGAACTGGTCCCAAAGCGATGCAATATTCCAGGTCGCCAGTACCAGGGCCATCCCTATTCCGAGTACGCCCACAATTACCCCCGACCAGCGGGCTATGCCCATACTGAGTTTCGGATTTGCTTTTTTTGCCAGAGTTTTGTAGAAATCGGACGTGATTACTGCCGCCACCGAGTTGATGTTTGACGAAAGGGTTGACATGGCTGCCGCAAAAATGGCCGCAATAAGCAAACCGGCAACACCTGCAGGCATTTGTGCCACAATAAACTGCGGAAATACCGAATCGATATTGGGATTGACCACGGCCATACGTTCGGGGTTTGAAGTGTAGTATGCATATAAGCCGGTTCCCAGCATGAAAAAAATAATAGTTACCGGTATGCTCAGAAAACCATTCAGCCAGATGCTCCGTCCGGTAGCTTTTTCGTCTTTGGTGGTCATGTAACGTTGTACCACGCTCTGGTCGCTGGTATAGGTTATTAAGGTGTTGGCCATACCCCCCACCAATACTACCCAGAATACAGGTTGCGACAAATCGAACCTGAAATCGAACGTGTGAAATTTATTGTGCTGCGCCGAAATTTCAAAGAATCCTTTCAATCCGCTTTCAACGCCGGCAAGCATAAAGGCCAATGCTACAAAGGCACCTGCGAGCAAAATAAAACCTTGTATCACGTCGCCCCAAACCACTGCTTCGATGCCACCGCTGGTGCAATAGATTATGGTGACCACCCCCATAATGATTATTGCCCAGTAAACACTGAAGCCGGTAACCGCATTCAGTGCCAGCGAGGGCAGGAAAAGAACAATGGAAATGCGGCTGACCATAAAAAACACAAAAAGCGATGAAGCCAGCCACCTTACCCACCGGTTAAACCTTACTTCAAGGTACTGGTAGGCCGTGTCGAAATTAAAACGCCTGAAAAAGGGCAGAAAATATCGGATAACGATGGGCGCAATAAGGATGATGGCCATGTTGAAGGTAAACATGCGCCAATCAGCGGCATACGATTTTGCCGGAATAGCAATAAAGGTGATGGCGCTCAGGGTTGTGGCAAAAATACTGATGCCAGCCGCCCACCAGGGAATACGCCCTCCGGCATTGAAAAAATCGTTGGTATCGCTCTCTTTCTTCATAAAAAAGAAGCCAAGCATAAGCATACCCACGAAGTAAAGTCCGAGGACAAGGTAGTTGAGCCAACCAAAAACCGGTTTAACTGTGAAGCTTATTTGGTGAATTTCGGGGGTGCGGGTGGCAGGCTTGATTTCACCGCCCGGAATAATTATACTGCCTCCCCAGTTTACTGCCGGTGCAACCGCAAAAGGGACACCTTCCCAATCCCCTTCGTCGAACCAGACATCGGTAACTGTATTGTATATCAGTATTTTATTGTTGAATCCGGAATGGTTTATCCAGAGTGAATCACGGGTTAATATGGCTGATGCGTCGCCTTTCTGAATGGAATTTATGGCCTTTTCGACCTGATTAAAAACCATACCATTATCGCCGCCGGCCAGAACGATATGTGAGGCCCCCACTGGGGCTACCGAACCAAGCGCCAATGGAAAAGTCTGATTGTTCAGCCTTAAGTCTTGCCGTGGTTCCCATTTGCTTATGGATGGCCTGTACCGGTAAACATGCGCATAAAATGTGGTAGTTTCTTCACTTTGAAGCCGGGCCCGCCCTCCAATCACATGGATACTTATTTCTTCGCCATCCATTTGGGCTGCAGCCATGGCTCCCGAAACCGGTACCGGGAATTCGGGGAGAATTTTCCACCCATCGGAGGGTTTATTCAGATCGAGCATTAAAAACATTTGTGAGGCGCCACTTTGGGTTTCGCCGCCCACAATATATACAACCGTACCAATTGCTGCGGCAGCCGGACTTTTAACCGGTTCGGGCAACGATGGCAGCTCGGTAACCGAAACATTTGCAGACGAATAAGTCAGCAGAAAAACCTTGTTGCTTAATCCATCGGATGTTTGTCCTCCAATGCAAACTACTCCCTGCGGAACTGTTGCTGAAGCCCCTTCGCCTATAGCTACCGGCAGCTTTTGTGTGGTCGCCGAAAATCTCAGGGTTCCGTCGCTCGCACGATGATAAACCAATATTTCGTCCGAAAAATGTTTTGTTCCACCCTGCCAGGGTTTACCTTCCGGGAAAGCAGTTCCTCCCGCTACTATCAGTACATTGTTGTTAACACCGGCAAATGCCCCGGCAACACCTTCAGTTGCGGCAAAACCTCCGGCGACTGATAAATTCCCTATGGTGCGCTGATGGAGCTGGTTGATCCGGTCGCCTGCAAGCAGAGGTTTCAACCCCCAAAAAAATAAAATGATTACCAGAATTGCCCATGGTAATTTCGGGTTTAATAGGGTGGCGCTGTTTTGCATTTTCCTGAATTTTATATCAAAATTATTCTAACAATCAATTAACGTCACATCTCCGATCAAAGGTGCGGGAGGGAAAGGTGCCCAATTTTCTGTAAATATTCCGCTCCTAACGGAGCTTTTTTAAATCGTCACTTTGTTTATTACAGGTAATAATGGGGATGTTTGCGCAATTTTCTACAATTATTCCCATCTGCCGGGCAAAATAAGAACGTAAATCGTTGATCAAAGGTAAGGGTAATTATGGTTGCGCTATTAGCTACCATACTGTCGGCGCTAT
>CAZMDP010000083.1:3300-7272 GCA_964565015.1 uncultured Prolixibacteraceae bacterium
GTCTTCCAAACCTGCAATAACCCGCGCGGAACATGAAAACATCCTTTCCATTTGCCTCCTTTGAGTGGGAGCAAAATTTCGCCACGGCGGTTCAGGTACCCGAACCACTCTCCATACTCCGGATCGGGGAAATGCGACCATGTATAATCGTGAACCTTTTCAAACCACTCGATACATTGCCGATTTCCAGTCAGGGCGTAGCCTTTGATCAGGCTTATCAGCGTTTCGATATGGACCCACCAGAGTTTCTGGTCCCATTCGAGTTGCTGCAGCGGGTGCCCTTTGATGTCCATAAAATAGAAAATACCGCCATATTGCTCATCCCACCCAAATTTCAGGGTGCGCAGCATTATGTCCACAGCTTTTTTGGCCAGTTCCGGGCGGTTGAGCCGCACCGAAAGGTCCATGATAAACCACATGGCCTCGATGGCATGGCCTGGGTTGAGCAGCCTCCCCTCAAACGAATCGGAAAAACTGCCGTCGGGTAATACGTTCTCCAGTATAAGTCCCGAATCGGGCTGATAGAAAACTTCCATCACCTCGTGCAGCACATTGTGAATGGTTTCTTCAACCAGTTCTTTACTCAATAAGTGTTCAATTTCCAATGAGAGATTGCATAGGATCATCGGAAGTGAAAAACCTTTCAGGGGACGGGTTCCTGGCGTTGCTTTCGCGAAACGGCCTTTGGGATTATCGCTGCGTTTAAGTATATTATCGAATGTATTTTTAGCTATGGCTGCATATTCTTCGTTTCCGGTTGCCTTGAAAAGTTGCCCGAAAGCCATCGTGGCAAAGCAATCGGAGAAGATATTGTATGGCTCGATAAGTGGTTTGCCTTCGCGGGTAAGAGAAAAATACCAGTTCAGGTTGCCATCGTGGCCGTACTTTTGTAAAAACCGCGCACCGTGCAAAGCCATTTCGAGCCATTCCGGCTTTTCTTCAACCTGGTTATAAAGTTTCGAAAACATCCATACTTCGCGCCCCTGCAACCATATAAACTTGTCGGTATCATATACTCTTCCCCATCGGTCAAGACAGGTGAAATAGCCTCCATGTTCCTCATCTTTCGAGTGGTCCATCCAGAATGGGATTACCTTTTCGAGCAGTTCTGATTTGTATTGTTGAGCCAGATTTTTAATCTCCATAATTTTCAGATATTTTCAAAATCAAATATTATAAATAGCTGTATAAGAATGTGTTAAATGATGTATTTTTGCTAACCGAATGGTTACTAACCAAATGGTTACTAACCGAATGGTTAGCATGAAATATTTCTGGATCCGGCTTATGAGCTTTGGTTTATTAAACATGTTTTGAGAACCACTCTTCCATATCGAGGGCTTTAACATCGGCAACAAACTGGCCGTACACCGAATTATCGAAATCCTTAACCGGCAGCCTGAACCCGCCAAAATCGAAACCGATATACCTCATAAAGGCTTTTCCGGTGGCAATGCCGCCATATTTTCCCAGAAGCCTTATCATATCTATGGCCTTTTGCTGCAGGCTTCTTGCGGTTTCAAGGTCGCCCCGGTTAAACGCATCAATAATCCCGTAATAGAGTGGCGCTGCGTAATTAAAAGTACTTCCAACCGCACTTTTACAACCCAATGCCAGGGCGGGCAGCAAAACTTCATCATATCCGCCCAGAATCTGATATTTTCCGCCGGCAAAATTCACACAACTCAGAAAATCCATAAAGTTTTCGTGGGTGTATTTCACTCCTGCCAGGTTTGGAATAATGGGCGAAGCTTCCTTCAGAAAATCGAGCATGGGAATATTCACCCCGCTCAGTACGGGAATATTATAAAAGTAAACCGGCATATTCGGAACTTTTCCGGCAATAATGGCGCAAAATTCGGCCAGTTGTTTTACCCCGGCGGGTTTAAAATAATAGGGGGCAACTATGGCAATGGCATCAACGCCGCAAGCTTCACTGTGAAGGGCATTTTCGATACATTCGGGGTATGAAGTGCCCCCTACCAGGTTAATAATTTTAAACTGGCTCCCTTTGGCTGCATTTACCCATGCTTCGGCAACCTTCATTTTCTCTTTCTGGGTGAGCGAAGCGGTTTCGCCGGTCGATCCGTTGATAAAGGCTCCGATTATCCGGTTTTTTGTAAGAAAAGAGAAATAATCGCCAATCTGGTCATACATTATCTCTTTTTGCCCGTTCATTGGGGTGAAAGGGGCTGCTATTAATCCTTCAAAAAATTTCATTTGTACAATATTAATTGTTTAGTTGAATCCATATTTTAATCCCTTAATTTCACTTACTGAGCCGTTTTCATATTGAATGGGTACAAAGGTGAACATTCTTTTCCAGGTGCGCTCCGTTACCGGGATTTTTAGCAACACTTCGTTCCAGCCTTTTTCAAGGGTAATTTTGGACGGCTTGCGGAAGAAATAGTTTTCGTCGCTGAACGGAACCTCGTCCGATCTGACTCCGATGCCCGGATTATTCCATTGAGGCGGCTCAATCAAAGCCCTGTTCACCCATACTTTTGGGTTGGTATTGTGCCATTGGCCTTGTTCGGGGAAAGGCCCACCGCGCCTCCCACCCGAACGCGACCAGTCGTGAAAACCGATCCAGGCATCAACCTGCTGTTTTCCGGGCGACCAAATACGCGTGTATGCATAATAGGTTCCCTCCTTTTTCGGGAAATAGGAAGGATATCCGAAAA
The DNA here is from genome assembly GCA_964565015.1 of uncultured Prolixibacteraceae bacterium. Taxonomy (GTDB): domain Bacteria; phylum Bacteroidota; class Bacteroidia; order Bacteroidales; family Prolixibacteraceae; genus UBA1413. The sequence continues at coordinate 5,985 of CAZMDP010000083.1, forward strand.
AGTGGGTTAAATGAACCGTTCCGCCGGTTATTGGCTCCGACCAGCTGAAGGTTTCATCCCCCGTCACATATTCAGGTAGAATTGACTCTTCAGGAGGGAAACTGGCGTTTACATTCCCGTTATGGTTGAAAGGGCCAATAACACGCCATTTCATGTTAGTTTGCTTAACGTAAGGAAATGGTTTATCCTTGAAATACAAATCGCGGTGATTAATCAGACGTCTTTCGAAATCGGCATATTGTACAAAAGCCTCATCGTTTTTTGCAGGGAATCGGGCCAGATATTGTTCTCCAAAATCGATCGACTGCCCTTTCCAGGAGGTTTCGCTGTAGGTCAGTATTCCGGGATAAACCGGATTATGAAGTATTGCATCATATTCGTCGGCCACCAGGTTGTCGTTCCAGTTGCAAAGTATGCCACCCATTCGGAGTGAATCGCCGTGGGGGGCATCGTTAATGCGTTCGAAAAACAATTGGGCTATCCCCGCCAAAGGATCGAGGTGGTTCAGGTAATTAAGCCTTGAATCGATGTAGCGGTGGCCGGCTTTTGGGTGGCCATCCGAAGACCATAACTGAGTTATAGATACTGAATCGTTTTCAATCTCTTGCCCTGGTCTCCAAACGATAACTTCGCGGCTATGATGTTTGGTAATCCTTTCAACCAGTGCTGGTAGAAGGGTAGGAGCAGGCTTTTCGTAGCTGTGCCAAACCTCGTCGGTACCAATGTGTATGTAGGGCATTACATCGGCCGGCGCCAGACCGCAAAGTTCATCAATAAGGTCGAGCAGGATTGGTTGCACCCGGGGATCGCTCATGGTTTCAAAACCGAAGGCTTTTCGGAATGCTGTGCTATGGCCCGGAACATCAAATTCGGGGATGAGTGTAATATGGCGTTCGCTGCAATATGCCACCAACTCCCTGAAATCGTCCTGAGTGTAATATTTCCCTGGCCACCGGCTCATGGTTGACGGATCGCTGAGCTGCGGATAAAGTTTGCTCTCGAGTCGCCAGCCCGGGTCTTCGGTAACATGAAAGTGGAATACATTCATTTTATAGGCAGCCAGCACGTCAATCTGTTCTTTCAGTATCTCCATGCTCTGGAAATTGCGGCCCACATCCTGCATAAACCCACGAATACGAAAAGCAGGCCAGTCGCGAATAGTGCATCCTGTAACCAAACGTTTACCGTTTTCAACCGTGGTAAGCTGCTTTACGGTTTGCATCCCACGGAACAGTCCGGTTGGGGTAATGGCCGATAGGATTAGCGAATCGTGCGTAATTTCAAGGGT
>CAZMDP010000084.1:0-7271 GCA_964565015.1 uncultured Prolixibacteraceae bacterium
ACTGAAATTGGAATAATTCAGACGCATAGGCAAAATGAAGGGAAAAAAATTAATTCCACTATAATAAATCTGCCCGAACCGCTTCCTGAAGAGATGAAAGGCAATTGGAAATTCAGGCAAATAACCAACAGAAAAGCTTTTCTTTCAGAAGAATTGAACATCTTATCGGGGCTGATACTGGCAAGTCCATGGCGTTCGAAACTCGAACCAGAAACTATTGGTTCAATAGTAGAATGGGTACATAAGGGCGGTAGGTTACTTTTGCTGGGTTTCGAACTTGGCGACCGGCACCACATGGCAAATTTGGCTGAATTAAGCCATCATTTTGGGATTGATACGGGAACCGATATTGTTGGACCTCCCGATTTCTCTGGTAGCAAACCATACGATGTAACAGTTGATTTCGAAATTGCAAATGCCGAACCGCATCATTTAACAACTGGAATAAAAAATATAAAATTAGCCAATGTTCAGACCGTCAGGGTAGAACCAGGTGGTATTGAGTGGCTCAGGGTCGGAAAGAATGTTGTTCACCATCCCAAGCGTGAAAACGTGATTTATCGCGATGGTGCTATGACTGCTCCTGGCGGGGATGCATTTTATAAAAATGAAAGTGCCGGTTGGCTGCCCGTTGCCGTTGAAGCCCCTGCCGGCTTATGTGGCAGAGGAGGTGTTATGATGATTGGTACATGGGATTTATTTGGCCGCAGAAAACCCTTTGGTGGCGAAAACCTATTGCTCGTCACGCGAATTCTAAATTGGTTATCCGGTTTAGCTAAATGATTTATGCTGAATTATTGTGTGTATTGATGGTTATTGTTCACTGTTTCAGTTTATTAGATTTATTAAAAAAGAAATCCTTTAAAAAAATTCCCGGTTTATGGAAAACAACTTTATCGACCTGCACATTCATCCTGCTTTGAAGCCATTAGGAAAAAGTTTCGAAAGGACACCGGGCGTGAACAGTTCCCGCCGCAGCGACCCTAATAGTATTTGGTACTACGATCCGCCCACTTTCAAAGATAAACTGATCAACTTAGCTGTGTCGCTAACCAAATTCCGCCAGGCAGATTTTACAACGCTGGCTTATGGTGGCGCCCATGTGGTTTTTGTCTCGCTGTGCGGCCTCGAAAAGGGTTTTGTAATGAACAAACTTGGCACCCGTCTTACCGGCGACCTGCTCAACGACCTGGTTATCGGAATCGGCAGAAAACGGATAGACCACATACAGGCCATGAAAGACTATTTTACCGACCTGAAACTGGAATATGATTTCTACAAACAACTCGACGGCCACCGATACAAAATCGATGGGGAGTGGTACCAGTACAGGATTGTTAATGGCTTCGATGAAATTGACAGCCCAATAGACGAGGGAGTGAATACCATTTATGTAATATTAACCATCGAAGGGACACAGGTATTCAACAGCGGACTGATGAGCATGGGGATTACGGCAGATGAAAAAGAAGTCCTCGGCAACCTCAGGCAGATGAAACAATGGGATAAGCGGATTTTCTTTGTGGGTATGGCACATCATTTTTATAACGAACAATGCGGCCACGCTCAAAGCCTTAGCGGCATTGCCAAAAAAATTTGCGACCAGACAGATGGAATGAACACCGGATTTACCGATTTAGGGTTGAAAGTCCTGCACGGATTGCTCGACAATACCAATGGCAAACGGATATTGATTGATGTAAAACACCTGAGCGTGAAAGCCCGCCAGCATTACTATTCAATTCTCGGGAACGAATATGCCGGAGAAAAGATTCCCATAATCGTAAGTCATGGAGCGGTTACCGGATTGAAATCTTACGAAAATCAGGTGGTTGAAATTCAGGGTTCATCGGGGAAATTCCTGGAAGATGAAATTAACTTTTACGACGATGAGATATTGAGGATTGATGAAACGCGAGGTATTTTCGGTTTACAGCTCGACGAACGCAGGGTTTCGTCAAAAACCTATCTGAAACAAAGCAGTATGAAAACCAGCAGGCGTAAAATGCTGTTTGCAAAATCGCAGCTGGTTTGGAACCAGATTCAGCATGTTGCCGAGGTACTCGACAAAGCGGGCCGTTTTGCATGGGGCATTCAGGCTATAGGGTCCGATTACGATGGAATGATTGATCCGCTCAATGGTTTCTGGACAGCCGAAGAAATGCCTTTGCTCGACAGTTACCTCGAAAAACACGCCTTTAATTATCTCAAATCGCCCGATTCGGCCCATTTAAACAGTTTTAACCGGATAAAAGCCAGCGAAATTGTTCAGCGGTTTATGCACGATAATGCTTATGAATTTCTAAGCAGGAATTTTTAAGACCAAAACGTATTCATAAATTATTTACTTTTATGGGCTAAACGAATAAACCATAAAAAATGGAGAGCATTTATCTGAAAGCCACCCCTGTAAAATCATTACTCAATCCATTGGTTAATATATTCCGGCAGCACTTTACTGTAATGCTAATAGGTTTAATAGCCCTTTTTTTATTAGTTTCATGCTCTACACAACCGGTCGAGGAGTATTATTTGGGCGATGATTTTGCGAAAGTTCCCAAAATAGATGTCCATTTTCACTACGAAACTTTGGATGACCGCTTTCTGTTGTTTGCCGATTCATTTGGCTTCAGGTTGGTTTCGCCCAATGTGGATGCAGGCAGGTCGATCGATGAACAACTCAGCATTACCAGAGAATTAAAGAAACGGTATCCCGAAAGGTTTGCATTCTTTGGCACATTCGGAGTGGAACATTTTGGTGCCGACAATTTCGCTGCCCGGATTATTGCCCGCATCGACAGCTGCATGGAAGCTGGCGCTGCCGGAATTAAAATCTGGAAAAACATTGGGATGGTTCTGCAAGACAGCGAAGGAAACTATATCATGGCCGATAATCCGGCATTCGATCCGGTTTTCAGGTACCTCGAAGAGAAAAAAATACCGTTGCTTGCCCATCTGGGCGAACCTAAAAATTGCTGGCTGCCACTCGATGAAATGACCCTCGATAACGACCGGAGTTATTTTACCAACAACCCGCAATACCATATGTACCTGCACCCCGAGGCGCCTTCGTACGACGACCATATTGCTGTCCTCGACAATTTGCTGGAGCGTTATCCCGGTATCGACTATACAGGTGCCCACCTGGCCAGCCTCGAATGGAGCGTGGATGAGGTAGCCCGCCGCCTCGACCGTTTCCCCAATTTGCAGGTCGAATTTTCGGCGCGGATCGGGCACCTGCAATATCAATCCATTTCCAATTATCAGAAGGTCAGGAATTTTATGATCAAATATCAGGACCGGATCATGTATGGAACCGATGTAGGGGTAACCTCCAGAAGCACTAATTACGCAGCTGTATCGGAAAGCCTCCGGAAGCGATGGTACGACCAGTGGCTCTGGCTTGCCACCGACGAAGAAGTTGTTGTGGGCGACCTGAGCGGTAAGATGGTAAAGGGAATAAACCTTCCGCGAGAAGTGGTCGATAAGATTTACTATAAAAATGCACTACGGTTCTTCAATTAAAAATAGCCAATCATGAAACCACAACAAACCGAACGACTGGGTTCTCTCGATGTTTTGCGGGGATTCGACCTATTCTGCCTCGTATTTTTTCAACCTGTGCTGATGGCTTTGGTCAGGGCAGCCGATGTTCCCTGGTTGCATACCATCGCTATACCTTTCGAACATGTTGAGTGGGAAGGATTTGCCTTCTGGGACATAATAATGCCCCTGTTTATGTTTATGGCAGGCGCTTCCATGCCGTTTGCCTTTTCGAAATACCTGAGCAACGGCGGAAAACTCAGCCTTTACAAGCGGATTATTAAAAGAGTTGTCCTGCTATGGATATTTGGTATGATGTGCCAGGGAAATCTGCTTGCCTTGAATCCCGAAAAAATCTATTTCTATTCAAATACCCTTCAGGCCATTGCCATGGGGTACCTTATTTCGGCCATCCTGTTTATCCATTTCAGGCTGAGGGGGCAGGTAATTATAACTGCAGGGCTTCTACTTTTTTATTGGGTATTGCTTTCGTTTGTGAAAATCGGTGAATATGGCGGTGGAAACTTTACGCCCGATTATAACCTTGCCGAATACATTGACCGAATCATTCTTGGGCGATTCCGCGATGGGGTAAAGGTTACCGAAACAGGGCTCGATTTCGGCCATTACCGTTATACCTGGATTGTGAGCAGCCTTAACTTTGGCGTAACCGTTATGACCGGGGTTTTTGCCGGACAAATCATAAAAAGCGACATCACGAAACTGAAAAAAGTACAATGGCTTGTTGTTGGAGGTATAGTCATGATTGCGGCCGGGGTGCTTTGGAGCCTCCATATGCCCATTATCAAAAAAATCTGGACCAGTTCGATGACGCTTTTCAGCAGCGGAATTTGTTTTCTGCTGATGGCTTTGTTCTATTATCTTGTTGATTGCCGGAATTACGGAAAGTACCTGAACTGGCTCAAAATTTATGGAATGAATTCCATACTGGCCTATATGCTGTTTATGATCCTGAATTTCACCAGTGTTTCTCAGTCGGTGTTCAGGGGAACCGAACAGTTTCTGGGCAGTTACTATCCGGTATTGATCAAACTTTCCAATGTGTCGATAATCTTTTTTATCCTTTGGGTGATTTACCGTCAGAAGAAGTTTTTAAAGGTTTAGGAATATTCTAAAACTGATTTTTTCAAGAAAATTAAAACAGCAGGTTAAACCCCGATTTACTTTTCCTGAATTTTTCCAGTTCCGATTCGTAAAACTTTATCTGCTGCCGGCAAATAAAATCACGGAAAATATTCAAATCTTCCTTTTCTTCTGTTTTATTCAGTGCATCAATATATTCTGCCCGGTCTTCAGTGAAAATCTTAATTAATGGTTCATTATGGTATAATTGGATATAATTCATCATTAAGCGCGAAGTCCTTCCGTTTCCGTCGCCAAACGGGTGAATGTTTACAAGATTATAATGAAAGTCGGCCGATAATTTAATAATATCCTCACCTGATACTTTATCTATCCTTTGGTTTATATTTTCAACCAATTCATCCATGAGTCCCGGAACTTTTTTAAAATCGGGAAAATATTTTTTGTCAACATAAACCTGGGCCAATCGCAGGTCGCCTTTTGAGGTGTCAAAGTCTCCTCCAATTGAACTTATCATGGATCCAGTTGATTTCATTACCATGGCATTAACGTCTCTTATAAAACCGGTTGACAATTTTCGTTTTTGAATTGCATCCTGTTTAATTTTTATGAACGCATCATAATGGTCTTTCACCATTAAATGGTCGGTTAAAGGTTTTCCCTTTGCGGTAACATTATTTTCGATAAGCACTTTCGTATCGGTTTCCGAAAGTGAGCACCCCTCTATTTTCGAAGAGTGATAGACGATTGAAATCATACAGAACTTCTCGTAATCAATCGAATCCATTAAACGTTCGCCAATATATTGTTCGCGCAATATGTGAAGTTTATCCCACATCTTTTTTTCAGCAAATATACTGAAAATTATTGCTTTAGCTGAAGTCGGTTTTACGTAAGACTCAGAGGTTAACCTGGTTTCATCAGTGGTTTCAAAATTAGCATCGGGTATTTGTCACGGCTAAGGATCATGGAAAAAAGATTGCGATTTAGCCTGGCTATTTGGCTTAAGAAAATACCCCAATAGCACTGAAAAAATAACCCCAAAACTTTGAAACTCCATAATAAGGCCCCGGCTTGAGGTCCCCACGCCTGTGGCGGGAATCTCGCCTTAGGCGAGACAGGCAGGCTCAAATCGCAGCCGCTTGTAATCCACTATATAGTGGGTTAAGGTTTTCTTCTCATCTCCATTTATTTACATGTTCAACTTTATTGTCAAATTGTGCTGCCAATGATTTAACTCTTGATTTCAAAATTAACTTTCTTCCGTCAATTGTCCTTGTAAATAACAAGTCACAAGCCCCTACAAGTCTTTCCCATTGGCTTTGGAAATATTCCGCTAAATTTTTGTTTCGACCGAGTATTTCTGGAACGGAGTGATAATCTTTTTGCTTAACGAAGAGCATAAATCTATTCTTTCTGATAATTACATATCGTGGGTTGTCAATTGGAGCAATGATTTCTTGAAGTGCGTTTATAAAAGTTGATTTGTCATATGTAGTTCCACCTTCTAAATGACAATATACAGCACCCCAATTGTCAACAGAGGTTTCTACTTTTAATTTTGAATTGTCAGTGCGAATTGCTCCTGCTTTTACTAATGAATTTAAAAGTGCCTCACCGATTTGTTGAATATCTTTTGAAATGTCTCGGTATTTGAAATACAATTTTAAGGTCTTGTAGGTCTGCCTGCCGAAAAATATTACACCACCGATACCAATAACAGTTAGGAAAACATATAAGTCCTGCAAGGTTTTAATGTTTCTTGCAGCCCTTCCAAGTCCTTGTAAGATGCCTTCCAAATATCCCAAAATTGTAAAGACGAGCATTGCCATTAAATTCTTTATAGTATTGTTTAGATACATTGACTTTACAGTTTTGTATTCTCGTTCTTCAGGGAATGGAATTTTGATTTCTTCTACAAGGTTTACACCTGTTGCCAATGCTTCCTTCCAACGCTGTTTCAAACTTTCTCTATCACCTGCGTGGGTAAACATTTCAAGGTTTTTCTTTTCTGCTTCTTCTTTATGGTGAATGTCTTCGGGCAAATTCAATCTGCCAATTCCGTTTTCAATTCCGGGTTCTTCTTTGAATGAAACACCTACAAAACTTCTGAAACGTCTTTTAAGTAAATCAAAATCGTCTCCGCCTGTGGGTGAAGTGGGGTCAATACAGACCAAATGCCAAATATTTCCTGTCTTATCGCCATTTCCGTTTTGTGTTCTAATGGCTCTTCCACGCATTTGATTGGAAAGCACAAACGAACCTACAAAACTTGCCAATATTAAAGAATTGATTGCTGGAGCGTCCCAACCTTCTCCAAGCAAAGATTTTGTTCCTATCAAAACTTCAATTTCTCCACGTTGAAAAATTTGAGTTACTATGTGAACAATGTCGTGTTTGAGTTGCTCGGTTTGACTGATTAAAATGTAATTGCTGTCAAAAGGAACAGGATTAGAATTGATTTGTGTAATCCCATATTTTGCAGCTTTGGCTTCAAATGCAGGATAGGCACTAACAGGAATGATAATCATTGAACCTGTCAAAACAGCAATTTTCTTGTTCTCTTTATTTTTGTCTTAACCCCCGGTAAATTGGACAGTTTTTTCAAAGAAGTTTGAGTTGAT
>CAZMDP010000085.1:0-7157 GCA_964565015.1 uncultured Prolixibacteraceae bacterium
GAAGAATAGAATTTCTCCTGAAGGTTATTAACAATAATCATAATTCATTCTGTTTTTCAATTCTTATGCGAGCATCAACTGCAAATATATCATTTCCTTTTCCCATTAATGGGTTAATATCCAATTCTTTTATTTCGGTGGCAAACCTCAGAAGACTGGATAATCGGACAATAATCTCGGCAAAATAGCGGATATTTACCCCCTTCTTACCCCGGTAACCCTGCAAGATCTTATATGATTTCAGGTTTCGTACCATCGAAAGAGCTTCCTCGAGGGTAAGCGGGGCAAGGCCCGAAGTAACATCTTTCATCACTTCCACATAAATTCCCCCCAATCCGCATAGAATAACATGCCCGAATTTAGGTTCATATTTGGCGCCGATAAACATTTCGGTCCCAAACGCCATTTGCGCCACCAGCACACCGGTTGCCGAACCGATTTTCATCAGGTGGGCAAATTCTTTTTTCACACTTTCCTCGTTCCTGACGTTCAGAACAACGCCGCCAACATCGGTTTTGTGAATGGGACCAACCACTTTCATTACCACCGGAAAACCAATTTCATTTGCTGCCTTAACAGCCTGTTCTTCGCTGGTAGCAACAATTTCTTTAACCATAGGAATCCCGGCAGCGCTGAAAAGACGGTGTATGATTTCAGGCGGCTGAAATCCGGATTCAGTCCGGTCAATTACCCTTCGTATCTCGGGAATATCAACTCCGTCGAGAAAAATCCTTTCTTCCGATGGCGGCGGGGTATTCATTACTTTTGTGAGGGCACGCCCAAGCAGTACTTCGTCGGGAAAGTTGACGTTTCCTCCCGAAAGGAACATCGAAACATCTTCTTTAACTTCGATCAGCGAAGGCAATATCGGATAAATAGGTTTTCGGCACTCATGCATTTTACGGTCAATAAGCTGAAATACATCCCTCACGGGGAACAGGCCTGAGCTACCGTAAATCACAGCCATTCCATCCACATCAAAATCATTTTCGCAAGCGTCGATTATGGCCCTCAACTGTTCGGCTGTTCCGGTGGCCAGAAAATCGATCGGGTTCTCGACCGATGATCCCGGAAAAAGCTTCTCCTTCAAAGCCTGCTTTTCGGGCGAATCTTTGATTTCGGGTATTATAAGCCCGCCATCTTCAAGAGCATCGGAGAGCATTACCCCTGGGCCTCCGGCATGGGTAATAATGGCAATTTTTTTCCCTTTCAGTTCTTTACAAAGAAATACATTGGCCACAGTAACCAGTTCTTCGCGGCCATAGCACCTTACAATGCCTGCCTTTCGGAACAAGGCTTCAACAGCAGCATCGGAACTAACCATCGCTCCGGTATGCGACTGGGCTGCCCGGCTTCCTGCCGACGAACTACCGGCTTTGATAGCAGCAATTTTGCAACCTTTTCTGATGAGCGAAGTGGCATGGTGCAGCATCTTGTCGGGGTTTCTGATGGTTTCGAGATAGAGCAGCTTAACCGCAGGGCTCATTCCCGGCTCATACGTTTCATCAAGATGGGCCAGAATTTCTTCAACACCTGTCTGTGCGCTGTTCCCGACTGTCCATATATTCGAAAACCTCAGTCCTTTAGGAATCCCCGACTCCATAATAAAAACTGCCGTAGCCCCCGATCCTGAAATAAAATCGCAACCCATAGGCCATAATCGGGGCACCGGACTGGTAAACACACTGGCATGCTCAGGGGTGATTACGCCGATGCAGTTTGGCCCGATCAGGGTACCTCCTACTTCGTTTACCGACCGAACAATCTTTTCCTCGAGCAATTTTCCTTCGGTGCCGGTCTCACTGAAACCAGCGCTTACGATTATAAATGCCCGGGTATTTTTTGTTTTGGCAAGTTTTTCAACAACTTCGGGGCACGAAACTGCCGGAATGGCCAGTATTGCCAAATCGACCAAGGGTAATTCCTCGACCGATGAATACGAACGGACGCCCTGCACCTCGTTCTCTTTGGGGTTTACTACATATAATCTGCCTTTGAATTGATTCGACAGCAAATTTTTCAGCAGTTTCCCACCTGGTTTCGAAAGTTGGTTTGATCCGCCTATTACTGCAATACTTTCTGGCCGGAGCAATTTTTCGTGAATCATGTTATTTTCTTCTAATTTTGTTCAAATTTACAGAATTGCATATTAACCGTTGCTGATATTTTTCATTTGACAATACTATATTTTTCGGATACCATTGCAGAAGTATAGCCTAAAATAATTTAATGGCATGTCGAGAGCTGAAATTCAGAAAATAACAGTCCTGATGTCGCTGAATCCCGCCGATACTAACCTTATGCTGGCGGGGATCAGACTTGCTGTTTCGTTCAATAAGGAACTTAAACTACTATATGTGGCGCAAACCAATAAAGCGGAACAAGAAGTATTGCCAGAACTCGAGAAATATGCCCGGACCATAACCGTAAAAGTTCCCGGAATTAATGTATCCTTTTCGGTAATTATTCGTCCGGGAAAAAATTTTGCGCGAATAATTTCAGACGATCTGGAAACTATCATTCTGGTTGCCGGGTCATCGAAATTTAAAGAACTATCGGGGCATTTGAGAAAAAGTCCGGTTCCTTACCTTTTCATTGATGAAAAAGAGCCATTTACATCCGATTTCGGTAAGGCAATAATTCCGGTCGACATGAGAAGTCAGAACAAGGATTCGCTCCTGTGGGCGGTTTTTTTCGGGCGTAACAATCACTCTGAAATCATTGCCATTGGAGCAAACGATAAAAGCAAAGAAGCCCGGCACGATGTGGCAAAGCACCTTCATTCGTTAAAAAAACTACTTGCAAAAACCAACGTGCCACACAAAATTTATAAAGGCAGCAGGGGGAGCCTTTCCATTCAGCGCGAAGCGCTCGATACAGCCCTGCAGTTAAACGCCGGCCTGCTGATTCTGCTCGGAAGTTCATACATTACCTGGCTCGACAGGCTTATCGGCCTACCCGAAGAAAAAATTATCAGATCTGCAGGGAAATTACCTGTTCTGGTGGTTAATCCCCGCAGGGAAACATATCTGGTTTGCGATTGATCTGAATTCACAACTATTTTATATAGTTTAGCAACTAATTTCAAGCATTGAAAATGATTCTTAAAAAGAAAACAGCTGTTGTATTCCTTTTAATTATTGCAGCTTTAACTGTTTCGGCGCAAAAGCCCGAATTCAGTTTGCTGTTCGAAGGCATTGGCGATAACCGTGAGTTTTCGAGCGGGACGTCGTTATCGCAAACCATTCTCGGAACCAGAGGAGCTTTTGAAGTTGGATTAAACGCTGAGGGTCACCGGTTTAGAGCAGGATTAAGCCATCTTTTCGAATTTGGCAGTTATCCCAATTACGTAAAGCCCAATCTGATATTATATTACCAGTTTGAAGACAAATCGAAAACCTTTCATTTCGGCAGTTTTCCACGGCGCACTTTGGTAAGTTTCCCCTTGGCAATGCTCACCGATACCCTCATGTATTACCGCCCAAACATAGAAGGGATGAGGGGCGAATACCGCTGGGAATGGGGCTTCCAGAACGCCTGGGTCGATTGGACCGGAAGGCAATCGGATGGGGTTCGCGAAGCGTTTACGGCTGCCGGTTCGGGTGAGATTTATTCGGGTAACTTTTTCCTGCAGAATTATTTGTTATTGAACCATCTGGCCCATAGCAAACCACGTGGCGACGATGAACATGTGAACGATAACCTCGGATATTCACTGCTTGCAGGCTTGCGCTCATTAAACGGGGATAAATGGTTGTGGTACCTGAAAGCGGGAATTCTCGGTTCAGTTTTCAGGGAACGATCGGTTACCGATGGCTTTGTTCATGCGCAAAGTTTCCTGGCCGAAGGTTATCTCAAAACAGGAAATTTCGCCGCCAAAAATACATTCCATACGGGCAAAGGCCATACATTTCTTTCCGGCGATCCGTTTTACCGGCTCAATAATTATATGCGAACCGATATAATATGGCATTTTATTAACCATAAACACGTAAAGGGCCGCTTTAACGTCTCTTTTCACCTCATTGACAATAAGAAACTCGACCAGTCGCAGCAGATTTCAATAATATATTTATTCCCAGCCGACTGAACATTCAGGTAAATATCAGTCGTTTGACAATTCATTCACAACAAGCAAAAAAAATTTTTCATCAAATTGTTGTTTATCCGAAAACAAGATGTAACTTTGCATCTCAAAGTACTTTATCAATATAACAATGGAAGCACAGAACGAGCACCTTGAAAGTTTAAAAGAGATCAGGTCAATCATGGAGAAGTCCTCACAGTTTCTTTCGTTGAGTGGGCTTTCGGGGGTTTTTATTGGCATTACGGCTTTAATTGGGTCGTTGGCACTTTATTTTTACCAGTACGATTTTTTCTTTGGGCAGTATTACAAGGGAGGAATTGCAATTAATAACCAGCTGGTTCCGGCTGAGGAAATATCTGAATTTCTGATGCTTTCGTTTCTTATCCTTTTGGTGGTATTAGTCCTGGCAATTGCTTTTGGAATTGTTTTTACAACCAGAAATGCGCACAAAAAAGGGTTACCTGCCTGGAGTGCCAGTGGGAAACGAATGGTTATCAACCTGTTTGTTCCATTGGCGGCGGGTGGGTTGTTTTGCCTTTCCCTGTTGTTTCACGGGATAGTTTATCTGATTCCATCTGCAACACTTATTTTTTATGGTTTGGCATTGTTTAATGCCGGAAAATACACACACACCGAAATAAGGTACCTTGGCATAGTGGAGGTTACGCTGGGGATCATCGCTTCGATTATGGTAGGCTATGGGCTTGTAATCTGGGCAATCGGGTTTGGTTTGCTCCACATAATATATGGACTGACAATGTATTTCAGATATGAAAGAATTAATCAGCAGTCTTAACAAACTTTTCGAGAGCCGAATACGGTTAGGGGTAATGTCGGTTTTGATGGTAAACGACTGGGTTGATTTTAACACCCTGAAAGATACCTTAAGCATTACCGATGGAAACCTTGCCAGCCACATCAAAGCTCTCGAGGAGGCCGGTTATGTCGAAGTTAAAAAGCAATTCCTCCTGAAAAAACCAAATACAAGTTACAGGGTTACTCACTTAGGAAGAATCGAATTCGAGAACCATCTTAAAGCACTCGAAAAAATTATCAGGGGAAGCGATTAATTTTTTTGAGTTTATACTTTGTATTTCAAAGTTCTTTAATATTATTTAAACATATAGCGTTATGACACAAAATGTGATGAACTTTTTTGAAAAAAATTCGGCCATTATTAAAATGGCAGTAATTGCGGTACTCTCCCTACTGCTGATGATTCCGGTAGTGCTGATCGACTCACTGGTCATGGAGCGAAAGCAGAGGCAAACCGAGGCGCTCGAAGAGGTAAGCTCGAAATGGGGCCTCGAACAACAATTGGTTGGCCCGATACTTACGGTACCTTTTACCACCTACGATCTGAACAAAGAAAATGAGCGGATTAATGTGACCAGGAAAATGGCATACTTTCTTCCCGACCAACTGAATATCAGAGGTACACTTACCCCCGAAGTAAGGTACAGGGGTATTTTCAAAGTGCCGGTTTACCAATCGGATGTGGTAATTCAAGGTTATTTCGAAGCGCCCCGGTTCGATTCCGGGCACCCGAATACGGAGATCGACTGGGATGAGGCATTTCTATCGATTGGCATAACCGATATGAGAGGTATTTCCAAACCTGTATCTTTTGATTGGAACGGAAATGAATTGGCCTATGAACCAGGGGTCTCCATCAACAATCTTATTACTTCGGGAATTACACTCAAAAAACCTTTCAGCCGCGAAGTTCCGTCTGAGAAGTACAAGTTTGATATCAATCTATCAGTGAACGGTTCAAGGCGAATGAGTTTTGTCCCCATTGGCAAAGAAACTACTGTTACAATTTCATCTGCATGGAAAGACCCAAGCTTCGACGGGGCTTTTCTACCTGCCAGCCGGGATATTTCCGATAAGGGTTTCACCGCAACATGGAAAATACTTGAGCTTAACCGCAACTATCCTCAAAAATGGATCGATAAAAACTTCGAAATGGCAGGTTCTGCATTCGGAGTGGCGTTATTGCTCCCGAACGACAATTACCAATTGACTGAAAGATCGATGAAATACGCAATTTTGTTTATTGCCCTGACTTTTATAACATTCTTCTTTATTGAAATCTTACAGAAAAAGAAGGTTCATCCGGTTCAGTATATTCTGGTCGGGTTCGGATTGGTATTGTTTTATCTGTTGCTGTTGTCACTCTCGGAGCATATAGGGTTTAATTTCTCGTATCTCATTGCCAGTGCAGCTATTATCATTCTGATATCAGGATATTCTTCAACAATCTTAAAAAATAACCGACTGGTTTACCTTATGGCATCTTTCCTCGCAATACTCTATGGCTTCTTGTTTGTCCTGCTCCATATGCAGGATTTTACCCTGCTCATCGGAAGTATTGCTTTATTTTTAATACTTTCAACACTGATGTTTATTTCGCGAAAAATAGATTGGTACAATCTTTCGGGTAAGGATTAAAACCATCCGTGCAGATTTTCAAAAAAACGAACACCGGGAACTTTAGGATTACAGAAAGTTCCCGGTGCTTTATACAATTCCCCTTTATACACGGAAACTTATTCAATCAGTTCCATCTCATCAAGTAAGTATCCGGCACCGGCAAATTTATCGATGATAAACAGAGCATAGCGCATGTCGAGGGCAATGTTCCGGCACTGATCCGGATCGTACATAATGTCGCTCATGGTGCCTTCCCAGCACCGGTCAAAGTTTATTCCCACCAGGTGGCCCTCGGCATTCAGCACAGGGCTACCCGAATTACCGCCGGTTGTATGGTTCGAAGCAATAAAACAAACCGGCATTTTCCCTTCGTCCCCATATTTCCCGTAATCTTTACTTTCATAGAGTTCTTGCAAGCGTACCGGCACATCATAATCATAAATTTCAGGATTGTTCTTTTGCATAATACCTTCGAGCGTGGTATAATGTTTAAAAATTATTCCATCGCGGGGTTCATAACCTTCCACCTTTCCATAAGCTACCCGAAGTGTTGAGTTGGCATCGGGGTAAAAGGCACTATCCTCCATCATTTCCATTATGCCGGCCATGTAGGGCTTCATCGCATCTTCAAGGC
>CAZMDP010000086.1:0-7137 GCA_964565015.1 uncultured Prolixibacteraceae bacterium
AAACATATAACTCCTCCGGAGTTACGGTGTGGGAGTAATATTAAACGCTATAAACATATCACTCCTCCGGAGTTGTCCTAAAGGTTCAACCTTAAACTTTAAACCCGAAACACCTAAACATGCCACTCCTCCGGAGTTGGTTTTTGGGTGGTGCGGCATATTTGCTACCATAATGCCGGTGCTATGCACCTTTTTCACTATGGAAGTATGGGTTGGAAATTATAATATGCTGCCAATCAGGTGTTTTAAACTTTAAACCCGAAACGCCTACAGATGCCACTCCTCCGGAGTTTGGGTTTTGGGAGCAACGTTAATTGCTATAAATATGTCACTCCTCCGGAGTTGTGTTTTAGGATCAACCTTAAACTTTAAACCCGAAACTTTAAACAACTGTGCCCCGATTTAATCGGGGGAGAACTGAGAACTGTTTATCTCTTTTCCATTCTTCCATCGGCATAGCGTGCAAAACGGCCTGCATCGCGCGGATGTACATGGTCGTATCGTTGCCAGGGCCAGCCGCCAAACTGCGTGCGCCTGTAATCGGCGAAAGCCTGATGTATTTCGGCCTGAGTATTCATAACAAAAGGCCCATATTGCACTACCGGTTCGGCAATCGGTACCCCCTGTAAGAGAAGGAAAAATGCTTCACTTTCGCCATTTTCCACAATAACTTCCATATCGGGCATTAAGTCGATGGCATTATATGCGGGGATTTCCATACCGGCAATTTTTATTTCGGGGCCTTTGTAAAAATATAGCGTACGCCTTGCTTCAGCCGAAGCTGCAGGGATCGACCATTTGGCGACTGCTTCCATTTTTATGGTCCAGATGGCAACTTCATTTTCGGGATTGGCAGCCCATGAATCGGGAGCAGGCGGCGGAGCAGCAATGTCGCCGATATGTCCGGCTATAATGTCGATCTCAATTGCTTTACCATTGCTGTCGTGTTGCGTCAACTTAGGAATAGTTTCTGACCAGAGCATGGCAAAATGTGGTTCGGCAAATTTCTTTGCACGGGGTAGGTTAAGCCATATCTGAAAAAGTTCAAGTGGATTCTCGCTCTCTTTGCTTAGTAACGGGAACATTTCACAATGCTGTAACCCCGAACCGGCAGTCATCCATTGTACATCTCCGTTCCCATAACGGCCGGCAGCCCCATGGGAGTCAGAGTGATCGACAAAACCTTCCATAACTACGGTGACCGTTTCGAATCCCCGATGGGGGTGCGCCGGAAAACCTGGTATGGTTTCGCCATGGTACATACGCCATCCGTCTTTAATTGTAAAATCCTGGCCAAGATTCCGCCCCTTTAGTGAAGCATTTGGGCCAAGCTGGTCATTCCCTTTCGGATAAAAATCGTGGTGGTGTACACAGAACAAAAACGGATCGGCGGTGGGCCACATAAACCCCAATGGCTGAATATTCAGGATGGCTTTATTGTACATAGGACAAAGTTTTTAAGTTCAGCCCTAAAGTTAAGCATTATTTTTCTGCAACCACCAGCATCTCAAAATCTTCTGTTGTAAGTGTGTGTTCCCTGCTGAATTCACCCAACCGGGCACCCATAATATCGATCTTGTGAAAGCCAAGCGACTTAAGGAGCCAGGTAATTTCTGAAGGCACATAGTAGCGCTCGTTACATGCAAGGCGATGCTCTACGCCATCGTCATCAACGAACGATGTTATGTTGTGGTCCCTGAAAGTCATCAGGTCAAAGCTATGTTCTGCATAGGTTGCATTGCCATCTTCCGAATGGGATTCCATAAAATCTTTCACTGAATGGAATAGAGGAAATAAACCGTTAAGTGTGGTGAAAATAAATTTGCCACCTTGCTTAATTGCTTTTGCAGCATTCTGCAAAATCTGAAAATTCATTTCGTCGGTTTCCATTAATGGGAATCCACCCTCACAAAGCATAATTGCCAGGTCGAATTCATCGTCGAATGGGAGGCTTCGTGCATCGCCTTGCCTGAAGTCAACAATAACTTTGGCTTCTATTGCTTTTTGCCTTGCCCGATGGAGCATCGAATCGGATAAATCGACTCCCGTCAAATGATAGCCCCTTTTTGCAAGTTCAATAGAATGCCGTCCGGTTCCGCAACCGATGTCAAGAATCCTCAGGGATTTGTCATAGTTTATCTCTTTCTCAATAAAGTTGCATTCACCGGATGTGCCCTGCGCAAAATTTTCGCTGTCGTATTTTTGCCCATAGTTTTCGAATAGGGCCTGGTACCATGGTTTCATTTATAAAAGATGAAGTTTACTTGATAAAAATGACCTGCACAAAATTAAAGTGGCATTAAAGATATTGGAATTCCCGACTTTGTCGATATGCTTTTGGCTGAAACTTTTGGGCCATGCTCGTTTGTTGAATTCTTTGGTATTGCATTATATTCCTGATTTGTAGCTTTTAATAACAGATCTTCAAGGTACGTATCCCCATCGAAGGCCAGTAATTTCCAATCGGGCATAATCTGGTCGAGCACAAATGCCTGCAACATGCCAACGTAATAGAACCTGCTTTCGCCGCTTCGTTTGACCGACCGGGCTACCTCTTCGATTTGCCGCCCGAAGTGTTGCTCTTGTTTCCTGTAATTCCTAAAACTTCTGATTGATCTGATTTCGTTTACCGGTTTGTAATCCATAATTCCTCCAGCATTATTGCAAAGAGCCAGTTCGGCATATTTTGCCAAACCTTCGAGCCATTCGCGGTTTTTTTCATAATTGATATGTTCCGAGTTCAAATTTGCATTGAATCTTCTTTGTTGCCTCGATTCAAGAAAATTGCGGATTAGTTCGATTTTTTCACCCATGTCAGAAGTTTTAAATGCTTCCATCAGATAGTTGGTTTCTGTAATCCATCCGCTTTCATTATTGGCATTTTCCCATGGGTAAATGTTTGACAATCGGGCGGCATTTTCGCCTGCTTCGAGCATTTCGGGCACAAGGGTTCCCTGAAATGCGTGAAAAGCTTCATGTGCCAGGCTGCCGATATAGTTCTCTGCCCGACCCATCAATGTCAGCCAAAATATTCGGTATGGAAAAACCTGTTTCAAAATCGGTGGCAATTCATTTCTGAATCCTCGGTAGAATTCAACAGCAGCATATTCTTTGGTCTGCATGGTGGCAACCCAGGTGTTTCCAACTTTAACCGTGAAGTTTTCAGGGGTAATTTGCGGATCGGGCAACATTTGTTTGAAATAGGGTTTCCCATGGAAATCATCGCCTTCGACCAACTGCCAATCAGCACCCCTGTATTCGCCTGAAGGCATTTTTAGCCAGCCTGCTGGAGGATTGGAAAACCCTATCAGAAATGCATTCTCTTCGTTGTAAACAATAATCGGAACTTTTATATCACCCCAACCCGGCCATGTTTGGTTACCTTTTTTTTCCAATAAATTCATTGCTTCAGCAATGTATGCTTTTTCGTCTTTTGAAAGGGTTCCGGTTGATTTTGATTTTGTTGGTAAAGTTAGATTGGTCAATCCCGAAAATATCAACAATAATAAAATGATCAATAAAAACCATTTCAATGTATTCATAATCAGTCGGAAAATTCTTTTTAGCAGCTCCATTTTATTTTAATTTACGTTGAACTTCCAGAAATAAATGAAAGTAAAATCCAATGAATATATTGCAAAACAACTGATGGATCATTTACAAGTGAGTTAAAAGTATATCGCTTAATGCTTTCCCGGAAATTATTCATGCCGAACGATCAGATTAAGTATCTGAATGTCGTTTATTTTGGGTTGAACCGGAGTGTTTAATTCACGTAATTGTGTTATCTATCAATTATTTATTATGTTGATGTTTGCCGATTTTAATAAAAAATCGAGCTATTGTGATACATTTGTAATGATTTACTAAGTTGAGTATGATCCGATCACTTAAATCCTTTCCGGCCGAAACCATTAAAGAAGAGCGGTTAAAAGGAGCCAGTATAAGCATCTATTTCAGGTGGGTATTCATTGCAATGCTTACAATCACGGTAACCGTACAGCTTATGTCGGGATACAGGGATGAGTCGGTACATTCAATAAAACTCATAGCCATCTATCTCCTTGCCAACATCGGACTTTGGGTTGCTGTCCGCAAAAAATATGATCCGCCTTTGCTCGGATATGCCAGCGCCCTGCTCGATGTGGGGATTATTTCGTTTCACCTCTATTATTCGGCAAGGCAATTTGATGTGATTGCCCCAACCACTGCCGCAACCACCTTTCTTTATCCGATTATCTTTTTGCTTTATACTTTCCGGTTGAACAGGAAGTTGCTTTTGTTTATCATTCTGCTTTCAGTTGCTGCGTTTAATCTGAACTATTTTTTGCTGTACCCGACCAATACTGAAATATTCAGTTCGTCGTTGTCCCTTTCGCCATTATCGCATATTTTTAAAAGTACCTACATCCTGTTTATCGGTTTACTGTGTATTTACCTGCAATACTCCATGTCGAAATTCATTCAGAAACAGATTCAGCAAGCCAACGAAAAAGCCGAGCTGAATGCAAGGGTAAAAATCGAAGAGCAAAAAAGCCGGTACGCACAGGAGCTGATTGAACAAGAAAAGCGGCTGAACAAAAACCTTGAACAATTGGTGGAGGAACGCACCAGTCAATTGACCCAGGCCAACACACAGCTTATTCAACTTCAGAAGGACAATCTGCAGTCGCAGTTTGAGGTGCTCAAGCAACAAGTAAATCCCCATTTCCTCTTCAACAGCCTTAATGTGCTCTCGTCGCTTATCAAAATCGATCCTGATCTGGCCGAAACCTTCACTGAAAATTTATCGAAGGTTTACCGTTATGTGCTTGAGAACAAAGAACGGGACCTGGTGCAGCTCGGCACCGAGCTGGAATTTATAAGGGCTTACCTTTTCCTGATTGATATAAGGTTCATGCACAAAATCGAAGCAGTGATAAATATTGATCAAAAATATTACGGACACCAGATATTGCCGGTGGCCATGCAGTTAATCATTGAGAATGCCATAAAGCACAACACGTTTTCCAAAAAGGAACCTCTTATGATCAATATATTTGTTGATGAGGATAACCAATTGAATATTATCAACAACCTGAATGAGAGGGAATCGAAAATGGCTTCAACCGGAATAGGGATTCAGAATATTATAAGAAGGTATGAACTTGTAACCGATCGAAAACCGCAATTCATCAAAACCGAATCACAGTTTATTGTCAGATTACCGTTGTTGCAAAAAGATTAGGCGGTTATCACATTATTCGGGCATCAGGTATTGAAATATTTATTATAAACCTCAATATTCCTCTCCAGCAAGTCAACCGAATATTCATAAGCTTTACCCGAATCTTTTTCTTTTATGGCATCCAGGATAGATTGCTGTAGCCTGACGGTAAAATCCTTTTCGCCTTCCACATTGGCGTAAATCATGTTCCTCATTCGTGGTAACAGCGAATAGACCGGTTCCATAGTAATGATGATGATGGGATTGGCAGTAGCCTTGCACAAGCTCATGTGAAAACGGTTTATCAGGTCAACCTCCATCTGTGTATTATCCGGATTGCATTTAATAAGGTCATCGATATTCTCCTGCAAAATTTTCAGGTCTTCTTCCGAACGGTTCCGGGCGGCCAGCCTGGCTATTTCGGGTTCGAACAACCGGCGTACTTCAATAATCTGACTGATTAGTTTTGAGTCGAAAGTCAGGTCGTAATAAAGGTTAAGTGATTTTACGGCATCCTCGATCCTGACCTCAGAAACAATCATGCCGCTTCCTTTTCTGACCGTAATCAGGCCCCGGGCACTGAGCCGTCTGAGGGCTTCACGTAATGCGGTGCGGCTTACGGCAAAACTTTCGCATAGCTCCCTTTCGGAAGGAAGTTTGGTGCCGGGCATCAGTTTTTTTTGCCTGATGGCCTCTTCAATTCTGCGTTCAATTTTTTGGCTCAGGGTTTGGCTTATTTCGATTTTTTCAAAAATATCATTCATCCCCGCACTATGTTAACAGAAATTTTCCTGATTCAAAATTCTTTTAATGAGATTTATTCGATGGAATAAATCGTTATTACGGATAATCTGCAATATAAAAATATTACTCCGTAAAAATCGTTTTTATTTTACGAAAAATATTAAAAGAGGGGCCGCTACTGCGGCACCCTCCTTCAGTATATTTTTTACCAACCGGGAGTCTGGGTCAGTTTATAACCCTTATCGAGGTATTCGCTGATTTGCGTATTACCTACCGGAGCAAGGTAAACCCTGTCGGTAAACGGATCCCTGTCGGAAACATTTTCGGGTATGTAGTATCCTACCAAATCGGCCGCATTGGTTCCATTGTAGGTTACTACTGTACCATCGGCTTTCCTGACTTGTAGTTTACCAACTTTCGAAGCAATTAACCATTCGGGCAATTCGGCCTGAATGTTGATCCACAATCCCATCAGATTGTCGGGTTTTGCCGCCCCGCTCATATAGTTAATTTTCTTCCAGCGTTTTATGTCCATCAGGCGGGTATGTTCAAATACAAATTCCATCCTGCGTTCGCGGCGGATTTCCCAAATAAGGGCTGGTACGTCCGGATCCCGGTCGGGGTCATCGGGAAGTGAAGCCAGTTGCAGCGGCGCAGTTTTTTTGATACCCTTAGCTGTGGCGACTGCATCGAGCGGGCGGTTACGTATTGCATTTATCGAAGCGTCGATATCGGCCTGCGTAACAGCCGGGCCACCCATGGTTGCCAGTTCGGCTTTGGCCTCTATCCAGTTCAGCACCACTTCGGCCAAACGCATTACCGGATAGTTGTTGGTATTGGTGTTTGAACCATACATTGCCGGATAGGTTTTGCCGTAATAGGTTACACCTACGCGGTCGATAAACTTACAGGCATACAGCAGGGTTGCCGATTCTTTCATGGGTGCATCCCAGAAAGTGGCTTCAAAGCGTGGGTCGCGAGTGGCAACCATATTTTTGATATCCAGTTTATCGGCATTTGCAACTGTCGATAGTTTATAGGGCTTTCCATCGTTGCAGATAAACGATTTGGCAAGCGAGAGGTTGGGTGCAGGGCTTTGGCTCTCAGTCAGGTTCGAGTATGATGCAATGTGGTGGGTAACCCCTTGTGCGGCATCGTAGTACCTGTACATAATCACCTCCTTATTG
>CAZMDP010000087.1:0-7130 GCA_964565015.1 uncultured Prolixibacteraceae bacterium
GCCAGTGTATTTTTGTTGGCGTTAGTAATCATTTTTGTATAATTTAGCCCATTAATAAATTTTTCTGTGAAATGAACAAAATTATCAGTATTCTTTTTGTTCTGCTAAATAGTATCATGATTTCGTATGCGCAGGACATCGAAGAATGGGCTATATCGAAAAAGAGCATAATCTACGAAAAAATTTATCTGCATACCGATCGACATTTATATGCACCAGGCGATTATATATGGTTTAAAGCTTATCTTGTGAGGGGATTAACCCATAAACCAATGCCCGGGTACAAAAATATTTACGTTCAGATGATTTCCGATGATGGAAAAGTATTTAACGAAAGAATTATTCTTACCCAGGATGGTGTAGGATTTGGCGACATTTTTCTATCCGATACGATTCCGGAAGGATATTATACGCTAAGGGCATTTACACGTTATCTTGAAAATTTCGATGAAGAAAGCTACTTTCATAAGCGGATTTATGTATCAGGCAGTAATAATTCGGTACCATTCAGAAAAGATACCACTGGAGTCGTACCCGAAATTGAAGTAACGTTCTTGCCTGAAAGTGGCAACCTGGTAATGAATGCAATTAATTATGTAGCATTTAAATGTACCGACAATTCTGGAAGGGCCATATATATAAGTGGAAGCGTCGTTGATGAAAATGACTCGCTGGTGTGCAACTTTTCAACGCTTTATAAAGGGATGGGAAAATTCATGTTTATGCCTGTAAATGGTAAAACATACAGAGTTAAACTGGACGGCTATCCTGAATACGAATACTCATTTAATGGCATACAGGAGGATGGAGTAAATCTTCATTATACAACCGAAAATTCGGATATGGTAATTACCCTGAACCGCAATTTTCTGAAAACCGATACTGTAAGTTACTTTTTAATTGGCGAGCATAAAGGCATCAATCTTTTTTATGAACCCGTACAAATTGAAAGTTTCAATAAATCTTTAAAACTGGAAAGAGAAATCTTTCCAATTGGTATTAGTAAGTTGATGTTGGTTGATCATTCGTTGGAGCCGATAGCCGAAAGACTGATTTTTAACCTGGATACTTTAAGCAACGAGGTATCGGTGATCCCAAACAAAACCGAGTTCACAACACGTGAAAAAGTTGAGGTCGAAATTGAACTGCCACTCAACGAATTCGATTCTGTGATGTCGTCGTTTTCACTTGCCGTTGTAAACCGTAACTATTTGTCGGGATTCGAACCAGGACAATCACTGGTAAGTCATCTTTTACTCGATTCGGAATTAAAAGGTTTCATTGAATCCCCTGCTTCTTACTTTACAGATAGTGAGGATATTACGAAATCTGAGAAAATTGATTTGCTGATGATGGTAAATGGTTGGCGTAGTTATTACTGGGACTATCTCACCGAAAAACAAACAAGCGATTTAAAAGGATGGGACGATGCAGGTATAACCATCGAAGGTTATGTCAGGGGATTACTTCGAAACCGGCCTGTAATTAATGGGGAGGTAATTATTGGTCCCTTTTCGGGCAATTTACTGTATGAAAGTACCCGAACCGACGAAAACGGACGTTTCAGGTTCGACCGGCTCTATCTGCGCAATATGGAGAAAATATTCATTCATGCCCGAAACAGTAAAGACCGGCTAAATACCGAAATCATTCTCGACCCCATACGTACTTTCGATTCAAAACCCATGAATTTCGGGGATAAAATACTTATGCCTGAATTGATAATTCCAGGCAGTTTTTACAATGAAAATGTTTTCAGGCAATTAAAAATTAATGAATACTATCCCGGAATGAAAAACATAATGCTCGATGAAATTAATGTGGTTGGAAAAAATAAAATCAATGAAGATGGCCATTTCCGGATTTATCCCGAAGCCGATAAAGTACTGAAAGTAGCCGATGATGATTATACCTATACTAATGTTTTGGATTATCTTGGGAGCAAAAGTTCGGGGGTAATTGTTTCGGGCGACCATATTTCCATTAGGGGAGGAGGGATGCCAATGATTCTTGTTGATGGGGTTAACGCATTCGATGAGGCTTCAGTTGAAAATGCCCTAAAACGTCTGCCTTTAAGTGAAATTGATAAAATTGAAATACTGAACGATCCGGCAAAACTTGCAGCATTTGGTTCGTCGGGTGGAAATGGTGTTATTGCCATTTATACCCGACGCGGAGACGGACGATATGAAATAAATAAGTTCGTTAAAGGCCGTATTGGTTTTCAGGTAAAAGGCTTTCGAAAACCAGTACAATTTTATTCCCCTAAATATACCCCTGAAAACATAAATCATTCTGCTCCCGATTTTCGGCCAACTTTGTATTGGAATCCCGAATTGGAGATCAGCAAGAGAAAATCGGCAATCAGTTTTTATACTTCCGACGAATTGGGCAACTATGTTTTAATTCTTGAAGGTATAAGTCGAAGTGGAAAATTGTTTTCAGTTTTCAGCGATTTCAGCGTAACCGGGTACCACAACAGGTGAAGCAAATTAGCATATTTTAACCGGAAATTTTACTTTTGTGGGTCAAACTCAAAATTCTGAAAATGCAAACAGGGAATATTGGTGAAAAAATCAGGAATTTCCGTGAAATGCGGATGATCTCGCCCGAAGAGCTTGCTGTTAATGCCAATATGGATGTGGCGCAGCTGCGTAAGATTGAAGAAGAAGGCATAATTCCCTCATTGGGGCCTCTGATAAGGATTGCCCGAGCATTGGGCGTGCGCATAGGCACTTTTCTCGATGATATTGGCCAGGTAGGCCCTGTAGTGGTGAAAGCAGGTGCCGAACAAAGTACCATCAGCTTTGCATCGAGCGACCCAGCAACCAGGCAGCACCTCAACTTTTATTCGCTTGCTGCCGACAAAGCCGGACGGCACATGGAACCTTTCATTGTCGATATACAGCCCTCGCTCGAGTCTGATTACAAATTGTCGTCGCACGAGGGTGAAGAGTTTATTTTTGTCCTCGAGGGCGAAGTTGAAATCAATTATGGGAAAGAAGTTTACAGGTTATCAAAAGGCGACTCGATTTACTACGATTCCATTGTCATGCATAATGTTCATGCAGGCACGCAGCAACCGGCAAAAATATTGGCCATTGTTTATACCCCTTATTAATTTCTGTTTCACTCCTTATAAGGAATAATTCTTTTAACTGGTATATATGCAACTTCTCGACTATACATTGGGCGAAATTCTTGAAAAATATGCCTACGAAACGCCCGATCATGAGTTTATGATTTACCCCGACCGGAACCTGCGGTTTACCTATTCGGCATTTAATGATCGGGTTGACCGCCTTGCCAAGGGGCTTCTTTATATTGGTGTCAAACCCGGCGATAAAGTAGGTATATGGGCCAAAAATGTTCCCGATTGGCTCACTTTTATGTTTGCAACCGCCAAAATAGGGGCTGTTTTGGTGACCATCAACACCAATTATAAGATTTCGGAACTCGAATATGTTGTACACAACGCTGATATACATACCCTGTGTATAGTGGATGGTTACCGCGATAGCGACTATGTTCAGATGGTGTTCGAACTGGTACCCGAATTGAAACAGCAGGCGAGGGGTGAACTCAAATCGGAAAGATTTCCTGAACTGAAAAATGTGGTTTTTATCGGGCAGCAAAAGCACCGGGGCATGTACAACACTCCTGAATTGCTGTTGCTTGGATCACATGTCGATCAGTCGGAACTTGAAACTATACAGGAAACTATTTCGTGTCACGATGTTTGTATGATGCAATACACTTCGGGTACAACCGGTTTCCCCAAAGGGGTAATGCTTTCGCACCACAACATACTCAACAATGGTTATTCAGTTGGGCAGTGCATGAAATATACCAGTTCCGATAAACTTCTGGTTTGTGTGCCATTGTTCCACTGTTTCGGAAGTGTGCTCGCCGTATGTGCAATTATATCGCATGGCGCCACCATGGTATTCACCGAAGATTTTGATCCGCTGATGGTACTTGCTTCGGTGCAAAAAGAAAAATGTACCGCACTGTATGGGGTCCCCACCATGTTTATTGCCGAACTCAACCATCCCATGTTCGATATGTTCGATTTAAGCAGCTTGCGTACCGGGATCATGGCCGGCGCACTTTGCCCTATCGAAACCATGAACCAGGTGATGACCAAAATGCACGCAAAAGATATCATCATTGTATATGGCCTTACCGAATCGTCGCCGGGTATGACAGCCACGCGCACGCACAACTCGCCCGAAGTAAGGGCCACCACTGTTGGGTTTGAGTTGCCCAATGTTGAGGTTAAAATATTTAACCCCGAAACCGGGAAAGAGTGTGCCGTAGGCGAACAGGGCGAAATCTGCTGCCGTGGCTACAATGTAATGAAGGGCTATTATAAAAACGAGGAAGCAACCCGCAAGGCAATCGACGCCGATGGTTGGCTCCACTCGGGCGACCTGGCCGTTAAAACCGAAAACGGTTTTTACCGTATTACAGGGCGAATCAAGGACATGATAATCAGAGGCGGGGAGAATATTTATCCACGCGAGATTGAAAACTTCCTTTACCAGATGCCGCAAATCGAGGCCGTTGAAGTTGCCGGAGTGCCCAGCCCAAAATATGGCGAACAGGTGGGTGCTTTCGTTAAAGTAAAAAAAGGACATACCCTCACCGAAGAAGAAATAATCGATTTTTGCCGGGGTAAAATTGCCCGGTACAAAGTACCGAAATATGTTTTCTTTGTTGATGAATTCCCAATGACGGCAAGCGGCAAAATTCAGAAATACAAGTTAAGCCAGATGAGCCACGAACTTATTGCAAAGGCTGGAAAAGAGCTGATTTAGGCATTATTTTACTTCGCTCAGCGCTTCCGAAACATTGATTACATAATCGGCCAGCTTTTCGCTTTCCGAAAAGAGGTCGTTAAAGATGATGCCTGCCTCATAATTGTAAACACCGTTCCTTAGGTATTCCAGGTGTTCGGCTTTTAGCTGGTTTCGGTAGTTATTGATTTCGTTCTCAATTTCGCGGGCTTTAAGCAACGACACCTGTTTTTCATCCTTTTCAAGGTTTTCTTTCATCATTTCCAACGCCTCCTGAACCATACTGAACATAAGTTCAACTTTTTGGATCACCTCTTCGGGAAGAATAATTTTGTTGTCATGCATCCGGTTTATGGTACGCGCCAGGTTGAAATTGCTGTCGCCAATACTTTCGAGGTCGCTTACCAGTTTTAGCATCGACTGCATCCTTCGGCGGCCAAAATCGCTTAATTTACCTTGTGCAACTTCGCTCAGATAATTTGCTATTTCTACTTCAACATCATCCGAAATGCTTTCATATTTCTGAATTTTGGCAAAGAGTTTATTGAATTTTTTGTCATTGCTCTCACGTAGAAGTTTCTGCACAAACCCAAACATTTTGATGGTATGTTTAGCAAAAAACTGTGTTTCGCGCCGGGCCTGTAGTAACGACAATTCGGGTGTCGACATCAGGCCTGCCGTGATATACTGAAGCCTGAATTCTTCCTCTTCGGATTGTTTTTGTGGCAATACATGCACAACCAGGTTCCTGAGCTGAGGAACAAACCATATAAAAATAAAGGTATTGATAACATTGAATGCCGAATGGAAAAGCGAGAGGGCAATGGGCACAACAGCCGGATTCGATGCAGGCGAATCGCCGTTAAAGCTGGTAATCACCCGGTCAATTATTCCAGTAAACGATTTGAAAATCAGGAGCATCCAAACTACACCTGCAAGGTTGAACAGGAGGTGTACCAGGGCAGCCCGTTTGGCCGACAGGTTTCCTACCGATGCAGCAATATTGGCGGTGATGGTGGTGCCGATATTTTCGCCCAGAACCATTGCGGCGGCAAGTTCGAAGGGTATCCAGCCCTCGTTGACCATTACAAAGGTTAAGGCCATGGTTGCGCTCGACGATTGTATTATGAAAGTCAGAACTGTGCCAACCACCAGAAAGATGAGTACCGACCCGAAGCCCAGATTGGTGTAATTTTGCAGAAATGCAAGAATTTCGGGATTTTTGTCGATACTTGGCATGGATGATTTCAGGAAATCGAGCCCTAAAAACAGCAAGGCAAACCCGATCATAATTTCGCCGAACGAACGCCTTCGCGTCGATTTTGAAAATACCATAGGCAACCCAATGCCGATTAAGGGCAAAACATATTGACTTATACTGAGTTTAAAGCCGAGGATTGAAATTACCCATCCGGTTACGGTGGTTCCGATATTGGCACCCATTATAACCCCTATGGATTCTACAAGGGTTATAAGCCCGGCGTTTACAAAACTTACGACCATTACGGTTGTTGCCGATGATGACTGAATGACGGTAGTTACCAGAAAGCCCGTAAAAACGCCAAGCACCCGGTTTGCAGTCATGGCCGAAAGTACCGACCTGAGTTTTGCTCCTGCAACCCGCTGTAAAGCCTCGCTCATGATCTTCATTCCATAGAGGAACATGCCCAGCGAACCGGCAAGTTTCAGAAAATCAAATAATGAATAATTCATGCACTTCCTTAAGTTTGTATTAATTGCTGGTTCGGAACCAGGAATTATTTACTTTTAATTTACTGCAAATTAACAAAAACTTTACAGCAACTCTACTGTACTACAAGACCATAAAAGCAGAATTACACAAAAAAATAATGGATATCTTTATCGTGTGATCGTGGATGAGAAAAAACAAATTGAGGTTATACTGATGGAATACTTCAGGCAAACCTTCGGGGAATTTCCAAAAGGCAAGATTTTACCTTCGGAATCGCCCGATTTTATTTTGAAACAATCTGCAAGGTCAAACATCGGGATTGAACTAACCCGTTTATGGCATACCGGACATACAATCAATCAGCATTCAGGTTCTAACCTCTTTGAAATAAAATTTATTGAAAAGGTTAAAGAACATGTTGAGTTGTATTTCTCCGCTCCGCTTTTCGTTAAAATTCAATTTGCGCAAAAACAGGTTCACGATAATTCTTTTCTTTTATCCGGTTCAATCAGAACGGCAGCCGAAATCAGGAACTCGGTCAGGAATAAAAAATACAATTTCTTCTGTGTCCAGATTAAAGGCAATACCCTTCCTGTATTTGTTAAAAGAATTGTTGTTATCGGACATCCCATTCTTCA
>CAZMDP010000088.1:0-7095 GCA_964565015.1 uncultured Prolixibacteraceae bacterium
AAATCATAAACTAAAAATTCAAATTGGATTTCAGCACCAGAAACACTATTTTGAGCAATAGATGTTTGATGCATAAAAAGCTAAAAGAGAAGTAAAAAGAATGAAGTTTTCATCGGAAAAATATTTTTTTGAAGACGAACTAGCCGAAATCGAACAAAAATTGCATGAATCGATACAGGCAGGTCGCCGGAGTGAAGGATAACAGATTGCAATTAAATGATAAACAAAATTGTTGGGTCGGTAAACGAGGCCGTGGCAGATATTTTTGACGGTGCAACGGTAATGATCGGCGGATTTGGCGAAGCTGGCAGCCCGGTTGAGCTGATCCATGCACTGATTGACCAGGGTGCCCGAAACCTGACCATTGTAAGCAACAATACCGGAAGTGGCTATGTTGGGCTGGCTGCCCTGATCGCAAACCGCAGGGTCAGGAAAGTAATCTGTTCTTATCCGCGAACCGCCAATTCTGTTGTTTTCCCCGATCTTTACCGAAAAGGTGAAATCGAACTTGAACTTGTTCCACAGGGAACACTCGCCGAACGAATAAGGGCAGGAGGTGCCGGTATTCCGGCTTTTTTTACCCCAACATCAGTAATTACCCCACTGGCCGAAGGAAAGGAAACGCGACGTTTCGATGAAATGGATTGTGTGCTGGAATACGGAATCAAAGCCGATTTTTCGCTGGTAAAATGCCATATTGCCGACCGTTACGGCAACCTGCTCTACAATAAAACCGCAAGAAATTTCGGGCCGATTATGTGCATGGCAGCCAATACCTCGATTGTTCAGGCCCGATATATTGCCGAACCGGGTGAGATTGACCCTGAAACGGTGGTAACTCCCGGAATTTTTGTTCACCGGGTTGTCCATATCAGCAATCCGGCCGATGAATCGAAACTGGTGGAAGAAAACAGGAGGTACCTATGTTAAACAATATAACTACCACGGGTTGGACTGTTGAGGAAATGGCACAAAAAGTTGCAGCTTTTATCCCCGACGGGGCGTATGTCAATTTAGGCATCGGAATTCCTGAATTGGTGGCTGCTTTCGTGCCCGAAGGACGTGAAGTGGTGTACCATACCGAAAACGGATTGCTCGGCATGGGGCCCTCTCCCCTACCCGGATACGAGGATCCCGAACTGATCAATGCCGGTAAAAAATATGTGACCGCTCTTCCCGGTGCATCGTACTTTCACCATGCCGACAGTTTTGCCATGATCAGGGGCGGCCACATCGATATTTGCGTATTGGGTGCTTTGCAGGTTTCGGAAGAGGGCGACCTGGCCAACTGGTCGACCGGCGAACCCGGGGCAATTCCGGCCGTTGGCGGCGCCATGGACCTGGTAGCGGGAGTCAAAACCATATTTGTGATCAGCCAGCATACCACCAAAACCGGAGAACCCAAAATCGTGAAACAATGTACCTACCCACTTACCGGGAAAAGGGTGGTTACTAAAATTTTTACCAACCTGGCCATTATGGATGTTACCCTAAACGGGCTATGGGTGAGGGAAATGGCGCCAGGTGTAACCCGTGGTTTTTTACAGCAGCAAACCGGAGCAACCTTGAATTTTAATCCGGATGAACCTCAAAATTTAATGACATGACCATTTCAGGACAAAGCGAAATAAAACCGCGCACCAGTAGTGAAATATATAAACAGGCTTGCGAGGTAATTCCCGGCGGTGTAAGCCGGAATACCATATTCAGAAAACCCCATCCCGTGTATGCTGCGTATGCATCGGGGTGTTATGTTACCGACATCGACGGGGTTGAGCGAATCGATTTTGCCAACAATATGGCTTCGCTGATTCATGGACATGCCCATCCGGCTATTGTTCAGGCAGTAACCGAACAATTGCAGAAAGGGACTGCCTACACCATGGCTACCGAGGCCGAAGTTGAACTGGCCATGCATTTAACCAACAGGATACAGGGATTTGAAAAGGTACGGTTCACCAATTCGGGGACGGAAGCGGTTATGGCTGCTATTAAAACCTCGCGGGCATATACAGGCCGCCCGAAAATTGCCAAAGCCGAAGGTGCGTAGCATGGCACATACGATTACGCCGAAGTGAGCCAAACTTCAAACCCATCGAACTGGGGAAGTATAGATCAACCCGAAAGCGTTCCGGTGGTATATGGTACCCCCAAAGGTGTGCTCAACGATGTGGTTGTATTTCCCTATAATGATACTGAGCGCACCCTTAAAATACTCGACCGCTACGCCGACGAAATTGCCTGCGTAATACTCGATCCGGTTTCGCACCGGGTGGGGCTGTTTCCGGGAAGCGAAACTTTTGTAGAGGCTCTTTACGACTGGACCCGAAGGAACGGCGCACTATTGGTATTCGACGAAGTGGTAACCTTCAGGGTTAACTATGGCGGGGCACAGGAAAATTACAAAATCAGGCCCGACATGACTTGCCTTGGTAAAATAATCGGCGGCGGATTCCCTGTGGGGGCTTTTGGCGGGAGGTCCGAGATAATGAAGGTACTCGATCCGCGGCAGGAAAAATTGTTGTTCCCATTCTCAGGAACCTTTTCGGCCAATCCCATAACCACCACTGCCGGCAGGGTAGCTATGGAATTGTACGACCGCGGAGCCGTCAACAAGCTGAACGCGCTTACCCTGAAGGCCATTGGCCAGATTGAGGAAGCCATTAAACTTGCCGATGTTCCGGTATCGCTCACCGGGGCTGGCTCCATGTTCAGGGTTCACCTCACGGCAAAGGCGCCCTCGGGATACAGGGAGGCCTATCAACCGCCCGAAGCGGCACAGGTGCTTAACGAACTGCTCGACCATCTGTTTTACCAGGGCAGGGTAATGATGATCAATACGTGTGCCTGCATGTTTTCGACGGCCCTGACCCAAAACGAAGTTGACCGCCTTACTGAGGCTATGCTGAATGCATTCAGGCATTTAAAACCAAAACTCGACCGTTTAAATCATGTATAACCATGCAGGAAGTATTTATCTGTGATGCAGTCCGAACACCCATCGGACGATATGGCGGAAGCCTTTCGCAAGTCAGGCCCGACGACCTTGCTGCCCTGACCCTGAAAACTCTTATGGAGCGAAATCCGGGCATCGCCCCGGGTGAAGTGGACGATGTTCTGTTGGGTTGTGCCAACCAGGCCGGCGAAGACAACCGGAATGTAGCCCGCATGGCGCTGTTAATTGCCGGATTTCATCCTGTCATACCGGGTGCAACCATCAACCGGTTATGCGGATCGGGAATGGATGCCATCGGCACAGCAGCACGGGCCATAAGGGCCGGCGAAGCCGACCTGATTATTGCCGGGGGTGTGGAAAGTATGTCGCGCGCTCCGTTTGTGCTCGAAAAATCGGCCGAACCGTTTGCCCGTAACCTGACCCTATACGACACTACGCTCGGATGGAGGTTTATCAATAAAGCAATTGAGAAACAGTATGGGGTTGATTCAATGATCGAAACGGCCGAAAACCTTGCCGTGGAATACGGGATTTCGCGCGTAGACCAGGATGTGTTTGCGCACTGGAGTCAGGAAAAAGCGGATAGGGCAATTAAAAACAACTATTTCGCCGATGAAATAATTCCGGTGCCAATTCCGCAGCGAAAAGGCGAACCGGTAAGTATAAATACCGACGAACATCCACGGCTAACTTCAATTGAAAAACTGGCTGCATTAAAGCCGATCGTGCATCCCCGGGGTACCGTAACAGCAGGCAATGCATCGGGGATAAACGATGGTGCCGCCGCACTATTAATTGCCTCCGAAAGTGCAATAAAAAGGTATAACCTCACACCCAAAGCCAGAATCCGGGGTATGGCTGTAGCAGGGGTGCTTCCCCGGATAATGGGAATAGGGCCGGTTCCGGCCACCCGGAAATTACTTCACCTGCTTAACCTTTCGCTTAACCAAATAGACATTATCGAACTGAACGAGGCCTTTGCATCACAGGCGCTGGCCTGCATCAGGGAATTCGGCCTTTCGGACAATGACCCGCGGATTAACCGGTGGGGAGGGGCCATAGCCCTCGGGCACCCGTTGGGCATGAGTGGAGCAAGGCTTATAACTACTGCCGTCTATCAACTTGCCGAAGCTAACCTAAATATTGCCCTATGTACCATGTGTATTGGCGTAGGACAGGGGATTTCGATGGTGATAGAAAGGGTTTGAAATAAAAAAAGCTTCCTGAAAATCAGAAAGCTTTTTCCTTTGTAGCGGGGACACGACTCGAACGTGCGACCTTTGGGTTATGAGCCCAACGAGCTACCAACTGCTCCACCCCGCAATATATTTTTTCAAATTGTGATCAGAACTCAATTGCGGTGCAAAGATAAATATTTTATCGACAACTTTCAGAAATTTTTTAATTAATTCTTTAATCAATAATAATTTTTGGGGTGCCAGATATGGTAGTCTGATTTTGCGTAATTTCGTATTGCGTGTATCGATTATTATTACCAACTCATACTAACCAACATGAAAATCAAGGCAATCTATGGTGTTTGTATCCTTCTGGCAATCATATACAATTCGGAAGCACAGGATAAAATATTCAGAAAAAATGGCATAGTAATAGAAGCTTTCGATCTTACCGAAACAGGTAAAAGCAGAAGTTACCGCCTGGCTAACGATGCGCCGGATATTAAGCGTTATATCAGCACAGCGGTTATCGACAGCATTATTTATGAAAACGGCAAAAAGGATGTTTTTCTGACCCCTGTGCCTGAAGAAAATACTGATTTGCCTGAAGTGAAATCCTTTAGAAGGAATTTTCTGAGTTTTGATTTTGGTGCATTGCTGTTTTTTAAGAGCTGGAGATTTGCTTATGAGTATTTGCCGGGCAAAGGTTATACCGGCCTATATGCCTCATTTACGGCAAATTCGAACCCGGCCTCGCTTTACCAATACGAGGATATTAATGGCTTTCAGAATTCTGATAAGATATACGACTCGATGGGAAGATTGTTGAACTGGAGTGGCAGGGTCGGCGTAAACCAATATATATTCCCGCCGGGAATGTACCGGCTGGCAGCAGGTTTATACTGGATAACCGGACGTTACGAAGCTTATAAATCGCGAGCGCTTAACGAAGAGCCATATTATGAATACAACCATCTTAAAAACCAACCCCTAAACGGAATTGTTTTCAGCCCGACGTTTTGTGTAGAGCTGGTTCAACCAATTCAGTTCAGGGGAGGAATTGAAATACCCTTATATACCAATACTAAAATGAGCCGAAGCTTTATCCGTTTCGATGCCAGCATTAACTTTTAAACTTTGAAAAAATGAAAACCAGGTTATTCAACTTCAGAAAAATCGAATTCCCCGGATTAGTCGCCATTCAGAAAAGCCGTTTATCGCGGTATCTTGCCATTTTGCTGGCTTTTCTTACCCTGAACATGATCCAGGGGTGCTATTATTTCAAAGTAAACACATACCGTAATCCAAGCTCATCAAAGGTTTCAACGTTGGATAATCAGGGCAAAAATTTTATACTGCATTTTAATGACCGGACTTTACAACTCACCAATGTTGAGCTTCGTGATCAGGAGCTTTTGGGTGAAGTTTCGGAAATACCCCGGCTGCTGCCACGGTACGTTGCAAACCCCAACAAGCCCAACCGGTACCACAAAAAAAGCAACAACAACCAAACTTACCTGCTAAACGAGGTGCACCTGTACATTGACGAATATACCGACCTGGGAAACAATAAAATTTCGATACCAGTTTCGTCCATCAGCAAAGCCGAAGTTTACGACAAAGATACCGCTACAACAACCGGTTCGTGGATACTTGGGGGATTGGGGATTGCGGCAGGGGTTTACCTGATTTTAGCCATACTGGTGCTGATCTTTAAACAATCGTGCCCGTTTATTTATATCCACGACGGTAACGATTACCGGTTTGCCGGAGAGATTTTCAGCGGCGCCATACAACCTGGCCTCGAACGCAACGATTACCTGCGCCTGACAGGGATTAAGCCGACCGAAGGCCATTACCACCTGAAAGTTACCAACGAAGTTAAAGAAATCCAGCATATTAACCTGATGCAGTTGATGGTAATCGATCATCCTGAAAATACCGAAGTGCTGAATGACAAATATGGAACTACCCATACCATTGCATTGGCCAACGAACCCCTTGAAGCAGTTACCCTTACCGGAGAAAATATTCTTCCACTGGTATCGGGAAAGGATGACCGGATGTACCTTTTTAACGGAGTTGCAACAACCGAACACAACAGCGACGCTTTACTCCTCACCTTTAAAAAGCCTGCACAGGTCAACAAGGGGAAATTGCTTATCAGGGCAAAAAATTCACTCTGGGTTGAAAATGTATTCTCCGGGTTTCACGATAAGTTTGGCCGGA
Source organism: uncultured Prolixibacteraceae bacterium (assembly GCA_964565015.1). GTDB lineage: Bacteria > Bacteroidota > Bacteroidia > Bacteroidales > Prolixibacteraceae > UBA1413. The sequence continues at coordinate 6,364 of CAZMDP010000088.1, forward strand.
TTTATAAAGCTTTCGACCGAAGGGAGGAAAAACGCCCCGCCGCTGAACTACGCGAATTAATGGCCAGCCAGGGATTTCCGCTTTCGGTTTACCTGAAGAAAAACGGATCGTGGGAATTACAGGATTTTTATGAAATTGCCGGCCCCATGGCCCTGAAAGACGATATTTTGGCTATCGATCTCGGTGAAATTGAAGAACCACAGATCCAGATAAAACTGGAAACAGGTTTTATGTTTTGGGAAATTGATTATGCGGCAATTGATTATTCTGAGAATCAGAAAGTAAATATTACCACGGTTGGAGTAGCCGAAGCCCTCGACGAAAACGGGCTGGATGTGGCTCCCATGATATCGGGCGATGACCGTTTGTACTATTCGCAACCCATTATTGGCAACGAAGCTAACTTGATTTTCGATGCCCCCGAACCGACCAATGAAGCACGAACGGTGATCCTACACAGCAAGGGGTATTACAAAGTTTTGCGCGACCAGACAGGAAAAGCCGATTGGAAAGAGTTGAGAACATTCAGAGAACCCGGCAGGATGCAGAAATATTCGAAAGAGTTGTTTGAGCAGTATCTCGGTTTCTGGAAACAATCGGAAAACTAAGACCTCATGCCAATTCGAAAAAACGGTCTGTACGATCATCCTGTACTGGTTAACGATTTTACGGCCAATCTGGTCACACTCAGGTTGTTGATCCACTTCTATTTTCTGGCTTTTCAAAAAATAA
>CAZMDP010000089.1:0-7087 GCA_964565015.1 uncultured Prolixibacteraceae bacterium
GATGTACCTTGAAGGAAACTGGTATAAGCTTATTGCCAGAGAGGGCACTTACAATGATTTTGATCCCATCGGGGGGCTTGATGTAACCATTCTGTCGGAGCAAATTTTAAAGCCATTGTTAGGTATCGAAGATCTGCGAACTTCGCAACGTATCGATTTTGTGGGAGGGATACGTGGCCTTAATGAACTCAAGCGCAGGGTCGATTCGGGTGAAATGAAGGTGGCTTTTGCATTGTTTCCGGTTTCAATGGATCAACTCATCAGGATTGCCGATTCAGGAAACATTATGCCGCCAAAAACTACCTGGTTTGAGCCTAAACTTCGTTCCGGACTGGTAATCCATAAACTTTAGTGTCAAATAAAGTAGTCTGATTTTGAAAAATCATCTATATAATCCGTAGATTAATGGTTCTACGGATTTTTTTTGTTTAAAATCCAACATAGGCGTAATGGATAAATATTTTTTGTAGCTTCGGGGTTTAAATCATTCTGTTTAAAATACAGAATGTTGAATGTAGTTATATTCTTAACGAATTAAATAAGCTATTTAAATGAAAGAAAAATTAATCGGCTTAACCACCGGTCAATTAACCTGGCTGGTATTACTGCGCGTTGCCATCGGATGGCATTTCCTCTACGAAGGATTGGTAAAAGTGTTTAACCCTGCATGGTCTCCTTTTGGATACCTTATGGACTCCAAAGGTTTTATGGCGCCTGTATTTTATGCGATGGCAGGTAATCCAACCGTTTTAAAAGTTATTGACTATATGAACGAATGGGGTCTCGTCCTCATCGGATTGGGTTTGATGTTGGGTGTTTTTACCCGTTTGGCAACCTGGTCGGGTATGTTGTTGCTGTCGTTTTATTATCTGTCGCACCCGCCATTTGTGGGCCTAAATTATGCCCTGCCGAGTGAGGGGAGTTATTTTATTGTTGATAAAGTGATGATTGAATTTATTGCATTAGGGGTACTCTCCCTTTTCCCTACAAGTCATTTGATTGGGATCGACAGGCTACTTTTCAGGAAAAATAAATAAAAACCGAAAAATCATGGAAGAGAAAAATATAAGCAATGAGAATGGAAATAAAATAAACCGTCGCGATATTTTAAAAGGATTTGCCACTGTTCCGTTGTTGGGGGCTGTTGCTTATGGCCTTTACAGGAAAAAATCCCATGATCATTACCTGAAAAGTACCATCGCCAGGGAATTGAATATGTCGCAGGGCGAACCTGAACCGCCGGTAAAATCGGAGGGAAAAGAAATCAGGATTGGGTTAATCGGTTTTGGTATAAGGGGCAAACAACTTGCTAAAGCGATGGGGTTTGCACATCCTAAACAGGTTGAAGAATGGCGCAAAGCTGCTGAAGTAAACAGCAACGATTATCGTTATCAGGATTTTAAGGAACAGGAAGACCTGAATATACGGATTACGGCTGTATGTGACATTTTCGATACCTACGGAGTTATGGCACAGGAAACAGCGGCAAACATCAACCGCGAAATTCCTGGTGGGCCTATGGGCGAGCCGGTTAAACGTTACCTGAATTATAAGGAATTGATTGCCTCGCCCGATGTGGATGCGGTTGTTATTGCTACCCCCGATCATTGGCATGGACCCATGACCATTGAGGCTGCAAGAGCGGGAAAACATGTTTATTGCGAAAAACCGCTTACCTGGACTGTTGAAGAAACCTACGAGGTGCGCACTGCGGTCAAAGAATCGGGCATAGTGTTTCAATTGGGGCACCAGGGCCGCCAAACCGACGCATATCTTAAAGCGCGCGAAGCAATCGAAAAAAATGTTCTGGGACCAATTACCTTAATTGAGGTGACCACCAATCGCAACGATCCTAACGGGGCTTGGGTTTACCCTATACACGAAGACGCAAGCCCTGAAACTATCGATTGGGAACAGTTTATCGGTCCGGCGCCCTGGCACGATTTCAGTCTTGAACGGTTTTTCCGGTGGCGCTGCTGGTGGGACTACAGTACAGGCCTTTCGGGTGACCTGCTCACGCATGAGTACGATGCCATCAACCAGGTTATGGATTTAGGCATACCACATTCGGCCATGTCAACCGGAGGCGTTTATTTTTTCAAAGACGGCAGAACAGTGCCCGATGTACTTCATACTGTTTTTGAATTTCCCGACAGGAACCTTTCGCTGCTTTATTCAGCCACACTGGCAAGTCAGCTCAATCGGGGGAAAAAGGTAATGGGGCACGATGCCTACATGGAAATGGGCAACACCCTCACCATTTATGCCGACCCACGATCGACCCGGTATGCTGAAAAAATCAAACAGGGAATTATTAAGCCCGATATGCCGATATACAGTTATGTACCCGGAAAAGGGGCCGATACCATTACTTCGGCCACCGAACGTTACTTTGCCGGACGAGGATTGTTATACACTTATCGGGGAGGCCGAAGGGTAGATACCACCCACCTTCACATGAAAGAATGGGTAGATGCCATCCGGAAAGGAATACAACCGAGTTGCGATATCGACCAGGGTTTCGAAGAGGCAATGACCGCCCATATGGGCACTTTGTCGTACCATCACAAAAAACAGGTATTCTGGGATCCCGATCAGGAGAAAATTATTGTTTGATTGGGTAAAACCGTTACCTTTGCAAGTAACATTCAATAAAAGATTAAACTTTTTCTCACCTTACAGGCAGCCTTTCAGCAATGAGAGGCTGCTTTTTTTAAAAAACATATCTTTGTGCCTTCAAAAAATGGACATTATGAATATCGAACTTTTTCTTCAAGGTAGAATATCGTCAGCCATTGAAAAACTTTTTGGGTTTACTCCCGATAAAAACATTCTTCAATTTCAGAAAACCCGAAAGGAATTTGAGGGCGACATTACTTTTGTGGTTTTTCCGCTTGTCAGGCATTCAAAAAAATCGCCGGAGGAAACTGCCCGAATTATTGGCGATTACCTGGTTGAAAACATCGAGATTATTGAAAAATACAATGTTGTAAAAGGTTTTTTAAATCTCACTGCCCGTTCGAATTGGTGGATAAATATACTGCATGAGGCTTTTGTCGACCAGAATTATGGTTTAAAACTACCTGACAACGATGCAGAACTGGTTATGATTGAATATTCATCGCCCAATACCAATAAGCCCCTTCATCTTGGGCATATCCGTAATAATCTGCTGGGTTATTCCATTGCAGAAATAATGAAAGCTAACGGGAAAAAGGTTGTTAAAACCAATATTGTCAACGACAGGGGCATCCACATTTGTAAGTCGATGTATGCCTGGCAACAATGGGGCGAAGGACGCACGCCCGAATCAACCGGAATAAAGGGCGACCATCTTGTTGGCGATTTTTATGTAATGTTCGATCAGCAATACAAAAAAGAAGTTGCCGGTTTAGTTGCTTCGGGTCTCTCAGAAGAAGAAGCGGAGAACCAGGCACCTTCGATGCAGGCAGTACGTGAATTGCTTCGAAAATGGGAAGCAGGCGACCATGAAACCGTCGAACTTTGGAAAATGATGAATAATTGGGTGTACGATGGTTTTAATGTAACTTATAAAGAGCTGGGTGTCGATTTTGACAAAATATACTACGAGTCTGATACTTACCTATCGGGAAAAGAGGAAGTTTTAAGGGGATTAAAAGAAGGTGTATTTTATCAGAAAGAAGATAGCTCGGTCTGGGTTGACCTTACAAGTGACGGTCTTGATCATAAATTACTGCTACGAAGCGATGGGACCTCGGTATATATTACCCAGGATATCGGAACCGCTAAAATGCGCTTTAATGATTATCCCATCGATAAAATGATTTATGTGGTTGGGAATGAACAAAATTATCATTTTCAGGTGCTTTCAATTATTTTAGATAAATTGGGCTATGCCTGGGGCAAAGATTTGTATCATTTTTCGTATGGAATGGTTGAACTTCCGACCGGTAAAATGAAATCGAGGGAAGGAACCGTAGTTGATGCCGATGACCTGATTGCCGAAATGGTTGAAGTAGCACGTAAAATGGGAGAGGAGCTGGGTAAGCTCGAAGGTTTAAGCGAAGAAGAAGCAAACCGGACTTTCAAAATTATTGCTCTTGGTGCATTAAAATACTTTATCCTGAAGGTTGACCCCCGGAAAAATATGACATTCAATCCACAGGAATCGATCGATTTTAATGGAAACACCGGGCCTTTCATTCAATATACCCATGCACGTATAAAGTCTGTATTACGAAAAGCTGAAGAATCAAGTATCGATATTCTGGGTAACCTCGACTTTTCGATGAACCTGGAGGAAAAAGAAAGGGAACTTTTGAAAACAATCTCACTGTTTCCCGAAACAGTTGAGCAGGCTGCCGCTGAATACTCACCTGCCTTATTGGCAAATTACTGTTATGATATAACAAAACAGTTCAATCAATTCTACCATGAACATTCGATACTGAACGAACCTGATACTATAAAAAGAAATTTCAGGTTGGTTTTATCAGCAGTGGTATCGTCAATTTTACGAAAAGGAATGGGAATGCTTGGAATCGAATTGCCCGATAGAATGTGAGTAGTGGGGGAGGGGGCATATAAAACAAGAAAGGAGACCTCTGTCTCCTTTCGTTGGGATTTAAAATTGCAATTCAAGTATAAGGGACTAAATAAACTTGAACAGTTCGATACAAATATAATTAAAAAAACAAATAACTATTCTTTTTTATAGTAATTTAAAATCGATTTAAATAGTGGTTTGGAATAGGTTGGGGGATAAAAACACAAATGGGAACCATCATTGCTGATAGTTCCCATTTCACTGCATTCAACCGAAGCATCCTGCAATGTCAGGTTACTGTTATTGTGGCCGGTTTCATTCCCCGATTTCAGGACTTGCGTCCATAGATCGGAAAAATCTACCCTGATCCGTCCGGTCTGACCTGTTACAGCCAGGCTTTTCGGATGTCCGCTCGGTTTTTCAGCCGGAATTTCTTCCTTTTGAATAACCTTCCCGGACGAAGCACCTTTCGGACAATCGTACGGCTTGCATTGCTGCATCCCTTCGATTGTAAAACGTTTCGGGCTTGCACCCTACTTAATCTCCGGAAAGTTTTTGGGAGCCGAAACTCCTTGATTATCTTTCTGCCGTTAGGTTCAACCTTCCAAAGAACACCTTGCGGTGATTGGCGTTTGTCGGTTCACTCTGGTTTTACCCTTTGTTTCCCGGCTTCGACCTTTCCGATAATCAGGTTTCCCTGTCTGATCAGTTTGCAGCCCACTTAAGTTCTGCTTTACTGATCCTTATCTTCAAGGTTGCCTTTTATCGCTCACCTGATGAAACAAATATACAACATTTGCAAACGCGTGTCAAGTTTTTAATGTTAATTAATGTAAACCTGTTTTCAACCAACTTTATAAACAATTGTTGATAAGTTCCGTTTCAACAAACAAAAACGGGAGCTACTTTTTAAGGTAACTCCCGTTTCACTGTTAAGCCGAAACTTAACCAGTGTCAGGCTACTGTTATTGTGGCCGGCTTTCACATTGTGTACCCGATTTGCATCGGATAAATTCGAATGTGTAGGCCCTTTTCCATCCTGTAAAACCTGTTACAATTTTACATTCCGGATGTCCGTACGATTATTCAATTGAAATTGCTTTCTCCTGAAGAATCTTCCCGGACGAAGCGCTATCGGACATTCGTACGGGAAGCATTGCTGCTTTCCGCCGATTGTGAAACGAGAATGGTTTGCACCTTCGTCGTTTCAGGATAGTTTCCCTCGTTGAACCGAAATCCCATTGGGTCTTATCCTCCATTAAGCGCACCCTTCCAATGAACACCTTACGGTGGCTGGCGCTGACGGTTACCGTTGGTTTTACCCTCTGTTGGCCGGCTCCGGCTCTTCCGATAAGCGGGCCTGAGCCCGTACGATCCGACTGCCTGCTCAATTAAGCGCCGCTGGTCTTCTCCTTATCTTCTGAGCTGCCTTTTATCGCTCACCTGATGATACAAATATAGTTAGCAAACCATACCCGTGCAAATATTTTGAGTATTAGAAACACACGTGTTTTACACAGGGTTTATTAACAATTGTTGATACTTGAAAACAATATATTTTGACTTAAAACTCTATTTTTGATAGAAAAATAATTACTATGAAACTTAAAGTGTTGGCATCAACGATTATTGTTTATATATTGCTGTCGGCATGCAGTGAATCGGAGAGTTATCGATGGACCATCGAAAAACAGGGTTTTATTTATTCTGATGACCAGAAACCAACACCCGAATGTCATGCTTCAACCATTGAGCAAACCCAATGCAGGTTGGTAGCTGCCTGGTTTGGTGGTGTACACGAACGACACCCCAGTGTTGGGATTTGGTTTTCGTATAACACTGGAAACAATTGGAGCACACCCGTTGAGGTTGCAAATGGCTTTGTCGGTGAAAATGAAAGGTATCCGCTCTGGAACCCCGTTTTATGGAATTACAACGATAAAAAGCTTTTCCTTTTCTATAAAATGGGGCCATCGCCATCGACCTGGTGGGGAATGTACATGGTTTCGCCGGATGAAGGTGATACCTGGTCTGAGCCAAAGCGAATTCCAGAACCATTTGTAGGGCCAATTAAAAATAAACCGGTATTACTTACCAATGGAAAATTACTATGCCCATCGAGTAGTGAACATGATGGCTGGCAGACCCATTTTGAATTGTTTGATCCGAGGGACGAATCATGGGAACATTTCGCAGAGCCACCTGCTCAGGGCGATTTTTCCTCAATACAACCAACTGTATTCTTTCATCCTGATGGAAGCCTGCAGGCACTTACGAGGACAAAAGAAGGTGTAATGGGCGAAACCTGGTCAAACGACCTGGGGAAATCGTGGACAAAACTTGTAGCAGGACCTCTTCCAAATAACAATTCGGGTTTCGACGGTGTAACTCTATCGGATGGAACATTTATGATGGTGTATAACCCTACCGGAAAATCAGAGGAGCATTGGGGAGGTGCACGATATCCGCTGGTGGTAGGGATTTCGGATGATGGCAGGGAGTGGCAGCAAATATTGACGCTTGAAGAGGGCCCGGGTGAGTTTTCTTATCCGGCAATCA
>CAZMDP010000090.1:0-7079 GCA_964565015.1 uncultured Prolixibacteraceae bacterium
TGGTAAAATCGATCAGGATAATACCATTATTGACCACTACGCCAAGCAAAATCAGGAACCCGGTAAGTGTATTGGCATTAAACAAACTGTTGCCGGTAATAATCAGCGCAATAAACGAACCGATGGCAGCCAGTGGAACCGAAAACATCAATACAAACGGGGTACTCAACGATTCGAACACCGAAGCGAGGATCATAAGAATGAGGATAAATGCTGCGGCAATCAGGAAATAAAACTCCCTGAACTGGTCTTCTTCATGAACCACCTGAACTGCCACACCTGCCGGCAGGTTGTAGGCACCAACAATCTCATCGATTTCGATACGGTAAGCATTGAGCAGGTCTTTCGATTGTTCGGCTTCGGCTGCGAAACGGTAATTCACCACAATCTGCTTTTCCTGGTTTACACGGGTGATGTTGGCCATGCCACTGGCGTAAATTATATCGGCCAGGTCGGCCAGGTCGAAAACAGCGCCCTGATTATTGGTGATGCTCAACCTTCGCAGGTCGTCCATATTCTTATCGCGCAACTCTTCGGCGCCTTTTTCTTTCAGTATAATATCATACTCTTCGGTACCTTGTTTGAAGCGGGCGCCCGAACTAAACTCCCGGCTGAACGATCCCAGTTCGCTGGCAATATTGTTAAGGGTAACCTCTTTCTGTGTCATCAGCATCTGATTAAACAGCAGATGAACCTCTGGCCGGTTCGACCCTACGCTCACATTGACACTGCGGACCGACTCAAGGTTCTCGATAAAATATCTTAAATCTTCGGCAACACCCCGCATAAGCTGGAAATCCTGGCCGCGGATGATGACTTGTTCCTGGTTTGTACCAATTCCAAGAAACCGGGCGAAGTTACCCATACCTCCCGGCATTCCGCCGCCTCCGCCGCCACCCCTGAAACTCTGGCTCGAAGTAGGTTGTGTAAGGCTTACTTCAGCGTTGCGGATACCTCCGAGGCGGCTTTCAACATCCGAACGAACCTCTGCAAATTTCCGATTGGCAATCTTTTCAAACTCCTCTTTCAGGACTATGTTAATGATGGCTTCTTCAGCCTGAATATTTGAAACCACATCTTTGATTTCTTCAATTTCCGAAAATCTCGACTCCAACTCCTGGACAACCAGATCGGTCGATTCAAGGGTCGAACCGGTTGGCATGGTTACGTAAACCGGAAATCGGTTCTGCTCAATTTCGCGAAGATTGTTCACACTGATAGCCAATACAATAAATACGCTCACAAAAAACAAAACCAAAGCGCCAATTACAGTCCGGGCTGGTTTTCGCATACTTGCCTTCAGCAGCACAATGTAAATCTGTATTATGCGGTTGTTGGTGGTAACCTTTTCGTAGAAAATATTGTGCGAGGCTTTCCCTTGTAGCAGTATATGGGCAGCCATAGGAATCAGAAGCAAAGCAGCCAATAGCGAAACCAACAATGTTGAAATAATTGAAGTTCCAACATGGTTTCCCAATATTTTCACCATATAATCCGACGAAAAGATAAACGGAACAAATACGGTTATGGTGGTAAGCGTGGCAGCAACAATTGACCGCCATACTTCGGTAGTTCCCTGAATAACCGCCTGATCGGGGGGATAACGTTTACCCGAAAGCCGGTAAATGTTTTCGAGGACCACCACACTATTGTCGAGGAGCATCCCTATGGCCAGCGCCATTCCCACAAGGGTAAGGCTGTTGATAGAAATTCCGGCAGCATAAAAGAAATTGAAAGCCGTGAATACCGATACAGGAATAGCCAGGGCAATGATGGAAACAATCAGAAAATTCTTGAGGAATATCCAAAGGACAAAAATCGCAAGCAAGCCACCTACCACGGCAAGGGAAACAATCTGATCGATATTCTTTTCCATGGTTTCGGCCTCGTTCGACTGGATGACAATTTCCACATCTTTAGCGGCGAGCTTTTGGTTCAGCCTTTTTATAACTTCCTGTGTGCGGTGCGAAAGATCGATCAGGTTTGCCTGCGAATCGCTAACCAGTAATACCGAAATGGCATCGAGGCCGTTCACCCTGCTGATGGTGGTTTCTTCTTTCACCCCAAAATATACTTCGGCCACATCTTTCAGAAAGATCGGGCCAGGTGCTACCACAATATTTTCAATGTCGGTAACATCCTTATATTCTGCGGTAACATGAACAAAATACTTCTTATTCGATTCGTGCAGATATCCTGCGAATGTGCGGTCCTGGGCATTCGAGGCAAGTGCCGAACGGATTCTTGCCGGGGTAATGCCATACGCTTCACAGGCAGCCATATCGATGATTACTTCAATGGAACGTTCTTTCCCGCCAAATACATTGGCCGTGGCAATTCCGTCAACATTTTCCAGTTCGTTTTTTACCTCCTGGTCAACAATATTCCTTATACGGTCGGTACCTCCGCTTCCCCTCACCTGGAGTTCCATAAACTGGTTGGTAAGTTGCGCTATGTCAACCCGGTTAACCATGACGGTGAACCCATCGGGAAGGTTGTCGCGCACCTGTTCAATCTTTTCCTGTAATTTCAGGAAAGTATATTTGAAATTGACATTTTTATTGAAGCTTACCTGAATGGATGCCTGCCGGTTACTAAGCCATGATTCCATGCTTTCGACCCCTTCGAGGGAAGCAATAGCCCCTTCGACCGGGATTACTGCCTGGTTCTCCATGTAGGTTGGATCTACTTCCTGCCTCGAAGTAATCTGAACAAACAACATGGGAAGTTCGGCATTGGGCATAAGCTCCATAGGGAGTTGCTTATAAGAAATATACCCTAGGAAGGTAAGCCCTATAAACAACATACTGATAAAAACCTTTCGGTTGATGATGAAATTCATCTGTCTGCCATTTTTTGGATGTAAAGAATATCAGAAGCGCATAAACTCCCGAAAAATCCGGTATTATTATGATTCGAAAGCATGGTCATGGTTTACGCACAAAAATGGTCCTGACCCTGTCGAGTACATCATAAACGCAAGGAATTACCACGAGCGTGAGCAAAGTTGACGTTACCAACCCCCCTATTACTGCCAATGCCATAGGTGAGCGCAGTGAAGCGCTTTCGCCGAACCCGATGGTAAGCGGCAGCAAAGCAAGAATGGTGGTCAACGAAGTCATGATGATGGGCCTGATACGCTGCTGCCCTGCCATGATGATGGCCGACCGGCGGTCGAGGCCTTCTTTGATAAGCTGGTTGATACGGTCGATAAGAATAATTGAATTGTTAACGGCTATACCCGCCAGCATAATAACCCCGATAAGCGCCATGATGTTGAAGGTCCGACCCAGGAAAAAGAAAGTGAGGATACTACCTACAAGGGCAAACGGGATGGTGAGCAATATGGTAAACGGATGGATGAGCGATTCGAACTGAGATGCCATAACCATATAGACCAGAATGATGGAAAGAATAAGCGCAAAACTCAGGCTCGCCATCGATTCCTGTCTTTTTTCCTCATCGCCCGTAATCTGGATCGAATAATCGGGTTGCAACGAAATTGCCGATGTACCCTTTCTTAATTCATCGGCCACATGCTGTAAGGAGAGACCGGGCTCCATCTGAGCGGTTACTTTTCCGATACGGTTTTGGTTACGACGGTAAATTTCGCGTGGAGATTCACCAAAGCGCAGGTCGGCAATTTCGGTGATCCTGAAAACCTGGTTGCCAGAACGGATGGTCATTGAACTGAGGTCTGACAGTGGGGTATCGGGCAGTTTAATGGTGATGTCGCGCATCTCCCCTCCTTTTTCCCATTGGCCAGCGTTTTTGCCCTGAAGCTGATCCTGAAGCTGAGTAACTACCGTATTGATATCGAGGCCATATAACCCGGCGCGGATCCTGTCGATGACAACTTCCACTTCGGGTGCGCCATCTTCGATCGATGTCTGAATGTTATATAACCCAGCTACACCGCTCATAATTTCTTTCACTTCGAGCGAAATGCGTTCAATCTCTTCAATATCAACACCCCTGATTTCGACCACAACAGGGGCATCATCGGTGCCGAGGATCGATTGCAGAGCGGTTTCTTCTTTCGAAAATGTAACCTCAAGCCCTTGAATTCCAGATGTAAGACGGTCAACTGTTTCTATAACACGATCGGCCGAAAGGTTTGGTTTATCTTTAAGTATAACCTTGATCTGGGCAGTGTTTTCGCCCTGAAATACCGATGTCTGGCTTGTGCCTGTTCCGGTGCTGGGCCCTGCGTGCGAATACATTTTTTCCAGATCGTCGCCAAGGTAATCGGCAAGTATGTTTTCAATATTCCTGACGGTCGATTCGGTGCGTTCAAGTTTGGTGCCTTCGGCCAGTTTCAGGTTGATCACAAATTCGCGCGACTGGGTTTGAGGCATAAACTCACTGCCAATTACGGGAATCAATAAATAGGAAATCCCAACCAGTGCAAAACCTGCAATAATAACCAGCCATTTCACGCGGAGCAATCCTCCGAGGAACTTTCCGTACATATTGGTTTGTGTGCTGTGCCTTTTTACCGGTGCGGGTTTATTCTTGTAAAACCGGTGGTACAACATGGGAATCAGGAATATGGCCACAAAAAGCGACGAAAGCAGCGAGAATGCCACCGTCCAGGCCTGGTCTTTAAAAAGTTCGCCTGTAGCACCATGCAGGTAAACTATGGGTAGAAACACTACAATGGTTGTAATGGTGGAAGCGGTAATAGCGCCTCCAACCTGGGCGGTACCATGCACGGCAGCTTCTTTGGCGCTCATTCCGCTTTCGTGGTTCCTGAAAATATTTTCGATTACCACAATGGCATTATCGACAAGCATACCAGCGCCAAGCGCCAGCCCGCCAAGGGTCATAATGTTTATGGTGAGGTTATTAAAGTACATCAGGTTGAAAGTTGCAATAACCGATATGGGTATGGCAAGGCTCACAATAAGGGTTGTACCTACCCTTCGCAGAAAGATAAACAGCACAAAAACAGCAAGCACAATACCGATTAAGGCCGTTTCCTGAACTTCGTTAATTGCCTGGCTGATAAAGTTACCCTGATTGGATACAACCGTAAGCTGGTATCCCGGCAACGCCCTTCTGATCTGCTCAAGGGCTTTATTAATCTGCTCAACAGCCTTAACGGTATTGAACCTGGTTTCTTTGTATATCGCAAGTCCAATGCAACGTTGGCCGTTAAGGTGTACAATATTGACCGGCTCTTTATTTGTAAAGGTTACCGTAGCCACATCTTTCAGAAAAATGGGCGCCCGTTCAACGGTTGTTCCGGTTGCCGATGTGGCCGATACTGCTTTATAACCAACAATCAGGTTTTCAAAATCGGTTACACTGGTTAGCAACCCGACTCCCTTAACAATATATTGCATTCCCATTTCAGAAATTCGCCCTCCCGAAACACTCCGGTTAAAACTCTGTATCCTCGAACTAAGCTCATCGAGGGTAATGTTTTGCGATTCGAGCCGATATTGATCGGTCTGGATAACCACTTCGCTCTCTTCCTGACCCGAAAGTTCAACTTCGGCAACCCCTTCGAGCCTGACCAATTCGTTCCGGATGTAGTTTTCGGCCACTTTCCGGATTTCGTTCATATCGGTTATTTCGTTGTGGGTAAGCGCTATAAGCATTACCGGAGCTGTATTGGGGTCGTGCTGGGTTATGCGCAATTCGTCGATATTCTGGTTCTGTGCAAATGAATTCAATGCTTTCTGCAAATCGAGAAACGCTTCATCCATGTCTTTGTTCCATGCATACTCAACAGTAATTTGCGAGGTGCCCACTTTGGTAAGCGACGAAACCTGGATAACATCCGATTGCCTGATGGCCAGCGCTTCGATGTTTTCTACAAATTGTTTTTCCATCTCTTCGGGCGGCCTTTCGCCCGATTTGATTTCAATAAAAATACGAGGCGATTTCAGGTCGGGGAAAAGGTCCATCCCGAGCTTGTCGAACGAAATATAGCCTAACAAGACAACCCCAAGCACCACCATCAGTATTGTTACCGGATAATTGACCGAAAACTGTGTTAATTTTTTCACGGTGATCTTTTTTTGATTCAATTTTTAATTCATACCAAGGCAAATAATCACATGCCCTTGTTCTCAGTTATCAGCGGATAACTTTTACCTTCGAGTTGTTGCGCAGGGTCTCAAATCCCTTCACCACCAAACGGTCGTTTACATTTAATCCTGAAACTACTTCAGCAAATTCCTGGTTTTCGATACCTGTTGTTATGCGGCGCTCGAGGGCGGTACTCTGATCGACCACAAACACAATTTTTCCTCTGCCGCTGCTCAGGATCAGGCTTTTGGGCACAACCACCGCACTGTCTTTCTGTGCGGTAATGATATCGGCTTTCACAAACATTCCGGGACGGAGCTTCAGCTCAGGGTTATCGATGGTGAGTATTCCCTTGAAGGTGCGGGTTTCGGTGCTGATGGCCGGCGAAAGCTGTGTAACCGAACCGTGAAGGGTATCGTTGGTAAGTGTGTAGCTGGTAATAATTACATCCTGTCCTACCGAAACTTCAGAAATCGATTTCTCAGGGAGGTTGATTTCGAGGAACATTTTATCGTAACTCATCAGCGAAACCATGGGAGAACCCGAATTAACCCTTGTTCCGGGCGTGTAGAATGGCAGGTCGACAATTACCCCTGCAAAAGGTGCAATAATATCCATTTTTGAAAGCCTCACCTGTGCATTCTCATAATCGTACCGGGCGTTTGTTGCCGAAATCTCGGCATTGCGGAGTTCGCGCAGGGTAACCCCTCCTTTTTCATACAACGACTTTTGTTTCTCGTACTCCTGTTCCGATATTTCGAGGTTCAATTTTTTTGCGCTCAATGCAATACTGTTCACATATTCCTCATCTTCGAGCCGGATTATCACCTGCCCGGCCCTTACCCTGTCGCCAAGTTTAAACGGCCTACCGGTGGCCGGGTTGGTCAATAGCTTGTAAATTCCGGCTATTTCCGATGAAAGGGTAACCTCTTGTGTGGCTTTGGCCGTTCCGGTGGTATTTACGTATTGTCTGATGGTCTGAAGTTTGACGTCTTCAATCGAAACCGGTATGGCCAGATCGGTTGTTTCCGATTCCTGAC